>NZ_FNPV01000007.1:0-21444 GCF_900107405.1 Tindallia californiensis
TAGGAAGCAAGGCCAAAACGTGATTTATTTGCCAGTTCCAGAGCCTCCTCTTCCGTTGAAAAGCGTTGAATTGGCAGCACAGGACCAAAGGTTTCCTCCTTCATAATTCTCATGTCCTCTGTTATATCCACGAGAACGGTGGGCTTATAATAGTAGCCTGCCTGATCATGATTGCCTTTATGAAACCCTTCTCCACCGGTTATAAGCGTTGCCCCTTTTGAGAGAGCATCTTCCACCTGCTCCTGTACTTTTTGGTAGGCATTTCCATCAATCAGCGGTCCCATTTGAGTGCCTTCTTCAAACCCGTCACCCATCTTAATGGCAGAAAATTTCTCACTGATTTTTTGGACAAATTCTTTCTCAACGGATTCTTGCACATATAATCGGTTGGTAGCGATACAAACCTGTCCGCCGTTTCTTATTTTTGCTCCCATGAGTTCCTTTACCGCTTTGTCTAAATCCCCATCATCAAACACAATGTACGGTGCATGGCCTCCAAGTTCCATGGATAGGTGCTTAACCGTATCCGCTGATTTCTTTATCAGCATTTTACCGACATCAGTTGAGCCAGTAAAGGTTATTTTCCGAACTCTGTTATCTTCCAACAAAGTGTCACCAATGATTTCCGGCGGGCCTGCCAGTAAGGAGATGACTCCTTTTGGTATGCCGGCTTCATGGGCCAGCTTGATGATTTCCACGGCAGAAAAAGGAGTCTGTTCTGCTGGTTTAAGGATCACCGGGCACCCGGCAGCAATAGCTGGTGCAATTTTTCGCGTTACCATGGAAGCCGGAAAGTTCCAAGGTGTAATGGCCGCTGTAACTCCTACCGGCTGTTTGAGAACCATAATACGTTTTCGGCTTGAACTGGCTGGAATGGTTTCCCCATATACACGTTTCGCTTCCTCCGCATACCATTCCACAAAGCTGGCAGCAGACCTCACTTCTCCCAGTGCCTCGGCCAGTGGTTTTCCTTGTTCCGCCGTCAGAGTGCTGGCGATGGTTTCTGCCTTTTCCAGAAGCCGTTTATGCCATTTTTTCATATAATCTGCACGCACATGGGCCGGCAGGTTGGACCATTCTTCAAAAGCCTGATCCGCCGCATCAATGGCCTCCAGTACTTCTTCCTTTCCGGCAGCTGCCATTTTACCAACCAGGCTTCCATCGGCCGGATTGAGGACATCAAAACTTTCTCCCGAAGCCGCATCTTTCCATTGTCCGTTAATATATAGTTTTTCCATTCTCATCTCCATAAACCCTCCTGTGTTTAAACTCATCATTCACTTGCATAAATTGGACTTAAAAACATCTATAAATACGCTACCCATCGAATGATAACCATAAACACAGCCTCGTTTCTTATGCGGATGTAGTAGAAGGTTGGCAGGGTCCAAGTTTTATGTTGAAGCACCAAGATAGCAGCCTTTGCTTCATAGGGTTAGTCTATTGTAACTTTTTTGATCTATAGGACATGATAAATCCACCATTTATTATCTACTTATATTTCTTGGAAGATATTTTTTTCACAAAAAAAACACACAATGATTGCCTATACACTGTGTGCTTTCTACTATTTTTCTCCAGTCGCTTCAAAGGAGGGAGGGAAATTGATTGGGCCCCCATTTGTTCCAAACATAAAAAACCATTTATATAAATTCCCATTTATGCTTGCGTGGAGTTCCGTTATCGGTTACAATATAAACACAGATTTATATTGATAGGTTTTTATTGATCGAGAAAGGGGAGATTGCTATTGATAAGCTAGCGAATCTGTTTAAGATTTTTTGTGATGTGAATCGACTCAAAATATTTCTCTCTCTTAAAGAATCCCCAAAGTCAGTTTCACAAATAATAAATGATACTGGTCTTTCCCAACCATTAGTGTCTTTTCACATCAAGGTATTGCGTCAGGCTAATGTAATTCAGTCCAGAAGAGAAGGAACTTTCGTTTTTAATGAACTGACTCATCCAGAATTAGTGAGCTATATAGAATCATTCAGCGAATTTGCAGAAGGCAAGATTATCACAGAAGACTTGTTTACAGGACCCAACTGTAAGCCCCTATGGTTAAAAAAGGATTGAACCCGCTATTTCAGGAGGAAATAGTGTGATTCCTAATCATCAGAAATCTATTGAAAGGAGATGCTAAAATGCCTTTGTTGTTTCCATACGGTTGGATTATTCCTCTTATCTTTTTAAGCGTTTTTCTCATTTGTTTTCTGACGAGTCGGCGAAGCTTTAAATGTCCTATGTTTTCTCACCATACTTGCTCTCACACATCCGATAAGCAATCGCGGGATGAAAAGGATGATTACAGCAAAAAGATTCATGATTTGAAATCAGAAATTGAATGCTTAAAAAGAAACGCTAGCAGTGAGAATAAGGAGCCTATTAAAGAGCAACTTTTACAAATGGAGCGAGACCTTGAGCGTTTAAAAAAAGAACTGTAAGGAGTGTTCTCAATGGCGAAAGAAATCAAAGACATTCAAATCAAGTATTGTGGTTCTTGAGGATTTCATCCTAAAGCTTCCAGTTTGGCAGCTTATCTACAAGAACATCTTCTGATTGATGATGAACAAATTGACCTTGTTGATGTTGGAGGGGGTACCTTTCAGGTATTGGTGAAGGGCATCATGGTATTCGATAACAGGGATGGTAACGGTAGGTTTCCCGTAAAAGAAGACCTCCTAGAAGAGATCAAAAAAAAGAACGCATAATCCTAAAAAAGAACAACGATCAATGGTCAAAGGCACAGATAAAAGCCTTTGACCATTTTTGCAGAAGAGATCTTCTTAGTGGTGGTATTCATCGGATAAAATTATCCAAACTAACGGAAGCGGTATGTCTGTTATTCTTTCCCCACTATCCCGAAGCGATGATGAGAAACGATAAGCTTTTTCGGGTTTGTATTTTTCAATATAGCTGAGCAGGCTTTTCGATCGAATGGTCTTGCCGGATTTCACTTTGGATGGGTGCTCTTAAAAGGATTCCCCTTTCAGTAATAATGTGCTCTTTATTAAAATCTTATGTGTGTATTTTGCACATGTATTATGCATTATTGGTATGTTTAATGCAACAAAGCGCATTTAAACTCTACCATTGCTGTAACTAGAAGCATCTAAGCATACATCAATGGCCCGGTTACACCAGCCAATATAATGGCTAGTGCGATTCCTGCCATGATAATGCTTTTATCAGCTGCTTCATCCTCTTTGTTCTTTAACGCAAGCCCTTTCGCAAGTGAAAACACAATAGCCATCCTCACTGTTTAAGGATGCGAACAATGCTGTCGGCAGTGATCAGCGCAAGGATAAAAGAAATAAGCAATACGATCAGGCTGCCAACTAAGATAGCCTCAGAAGAATTCAAACTGATGTTCATGAAAATAAACATCCTTATGTATACGTAAAAAAATACCGCTACCAGTAAAAAGTGTACCAGCTTCTTCAAGGTTTATTCCTCCTTCAACAGGCGTCGCAGCGCTCTTTCAAAGTCTTTATCCTGATCTTTGTCCCGTTTCTTCGATTTGGATGCATAGATTCCTTTATTCCTCAGTTTTCGATTGATATGCCTGCTGGAAAGCATGCCGTCAATATTGGAATCATCCCTCACCTCTCCTTCCAGTCAGCATATCATATTGTATCTTTGGAATAAACTCTGTAATCGTATAAATAAATAGAACTTTAGCTCCTTTCGAAAAACCGGTTCCTCTGTTAGAATATATGTAAACCCGTTAACATAAAGTTAGATTGTTTCCATAACACCTTCATAACCCAAGGAAAGGAACCTATGATGCTGAAAAAATATATGAGGACGCTTCTTATTGCCATCCCTGTCGCACTGATCTTGAGTCAGCTGATCCCAGCTCTGCTTTACAGTGATCTCACCACCAGTTTGAAAATTCAATACCATTCTTTTCAGACCAGAAACCTTGAGCGAATTCAAATCTCTGATGAATACGCCCAGGGAAACACCGTCATCAATACCAATAATTACGGACATGGAGTAAAAGGGGAGGACCACTATTATTTTGTGGAGAACCATTTGAACCTGGTTCAGACCACCAAGGATTTCCAGAATAAGCAATATCTGATTGAACAATCCGGCGGTACTGGCATCAACCGATTGAATAAGGTGGACGACTGGATTTTTTTCAGCCAGGGCAAAAGCTACAATCGAATCAAGACCGATGGCAGCCAGCAGGAAACTATTTTTCGTATGGGTTATCCCTTGGACGTTCATCTCCTGGGAAACTGGATTTATTTCAGAAATTTTTCCGACAGGTCTATGATTTATCGAATGGATGTGAATGGCCAAAACCTGGAAAGGTTGGTCAACCAGTCCGTTACGGATCTGACTCTTTATGAAGATCGGCTTTATTACAGTTATCAGGAGGATGAAGCCGGATGGCTGAAAAGCGTTGATCTGGAGGGAAAGGATCTGCGAGTGGAAATGAATCGTGAAGTGAAGGATTTAACTGTCTGGGAAGGTTATTATTTCATGGATTATGAAGATGATCGGCTCTATCGAAAAAACATTTATGACGACGAAAGCCCTCAGCTTTTGGTAGACGAAAAGGTATCGACGTATGCCCTCACGGAAAATGGCATCTATTATGCGTTGCATTCCCATGATGTGGGTTATCCGGGTGACGGACTTTATAAAATGGCTCTGGATGGATCGGATAAGATCCTCTTGATGGATACGAAAAGGGTGGAAGGGCTCTGCTTGCTGGATCATTGGCTTCTTTTCATGTCCTCAGACGAAAGCATGCTTCCCAACCAAAAAAAGCTCGATCTTCGAAGGGATGAAATCTTAGAAATGGCTCAATAACTCCTGCTCTTTTGATCACCTGCTAACATGCTCATTCAACAAACAGTAACAAGAATAGTAGAGTATGTTACTATAGAAAGAGAGGGTGATAAAAATGAAACGAAACACTCTTATCTACCAAAAGCGAAAAGAAATATTGAGTCTTGCAAGAAAGCATGGTGTTATAAAAATTCAGTTATTTGGTTCTGTAGCAAAGGAGAACGATACCTCTGATAGTGATGTGGATTTTCTTGTTACTTTTAAAGAAGACCGTTCTCTGTTTGATTTAATATCCTTAAAGTATGATTTAGAAGATCTATTAGGTATGAAAGTTGATGTCGTTACGGTAGAATCTTTACATGTTCTCATCCGAGATCATATCGTTGGTGAGGTTATTGAACTATGAAAGATGACAGGATTTATGTGCATCCTATTCTCGAATGTATCAAGAATGTTGAAGCATATCTTGTCAGGACTATACTGACACCACTTCAACCAAAAGGAGTTTTATCTTGAAAAACAAAAGAATCTTTTTATGCTATGGCCTCATTATCTTATTGATGGCTATTTTTTTAAGCCAGTATACGACCTCCTATTCCCATTTATCATTACTACTACTTGCTACCTTTCCCATTTTTCACTTTGTTCAGAAAAACAGTGCGGTGAAAGAATCCGATCCGGTTTATGTGAAACATACTATCTTCACCCTACTGAAATTCTTCTTGATGGCCAGCGTCTATTATGTGCTTCTTCGTTCAACCACCACCTATAGCCATCCAACCTTTACCTTTATCATGATATTTGTCATTATTGGTCTAAGCAAACTGTGGAGCAAACTACCTTTGGTCAGAAATGAAAAGATTATCCTTATCCTGACTGTGGCGATGATCTATGGCCTTTTCTTTTTTGAAACCTGGCAGGAACAGCCTGTTTCAACTTTTGAATACTATCATCAGGAACTGAGTCAGGTAGAAGACTATCAGGCTTTAAAGGAACTGATGGACCACCAAAAGGATCCGAACTTCGATGAAGAGGATTTTGAAAAGCTTCTTTCCTATCAAGACGCTCCAGCAATGGGCTTTCAGAACCCATCCTTTATCGAAATGTGGGACGGTGCACTGCTTCAGCTGGATCTTTTCCGAGATTCCAGAAGCAACGATATCCTGATCCATCATATTGAGTGGCTTCCGGAGGAGGTGGCTCATCATTTTAGGGAATTTCCACCTGAACTAGTCAGAGCTCCCCTGGATGATCTAGATGCTGAAAGCCATCCCATCATCGCTGCCAGAGGTAGTTTTGTCCAGGAAGGACATCACTATCACCGAATGCTTTGGAAGGATGAGTTGAGCAGCATTTTCGGAAGCAAAAAAGTATGGGATTCTTTATGGGATGAATTTGATTCCCTTCAGCCACCGGAAGGGCCGGTTATCGGCAGCGGCACTCATCCAGACGGGTATATCCACCTTCGTTTTAGAGAAGATTGGGATGAGGATCTGGAGCTGATTGATGAAATATATGAAGTATTCAAATCCTATGCTTCCGACAAGGGAATTGACGAATTGCCCATGCTATTTTTACAGGATGAATCTTAACCTACCCACACTATCTTTCCGGAATAAGGGGGACCTACATTGTTTTTGAACTTATTCTTCCACTTTGGCATTGCTTTCATTATCTTGATTGTGCTTTTTCAGCTAACCAAAGATACAAAACTCTACAGAGCGAGAGGTTTTTTTCTCGTAGTCATTTTGTTGGTCTATTCTTTTGTGATAACACATCAGTATATTGAACTATCTAACAGCCATCATCAAACTGCTGTTTATCAATATCAGCAAGTGGCAACTTCTTTGCATCATCTTCATCAAAATCATCAACTTCAACATGCTGCCAACTTACGTGATGATGTCCAACACCTGAAACAGCTGATTAGTATTTCCTCCGTAATGGATCAGAAATCTCAGGAAAAGCTGACATTGACTCTTGATAACATTCAACAGTCCATGAACAACCTGTTAACCGCTTTTCCCACTGAAGAATATGATCGCTATGAGGATTGGTTTGCCGATTCGGATTTTGAGGAATTCCTGTTTCAGGTATCCACAGAGTTTCCCTTGTTTAATCGAGGGAGTTCAAGAAATCCTATCGGAATCTATAATTATGAAATAACTTATTCTGGCAATCATCTTCAGCGGATGCAGGAGAACTCAGAAAGGATGCTTAGCATCAGTGAGAAGCTTTAATCAATACCCCTTAGCCAATCAAAGACAGGCCTTTGGCCAAGCTCTTTGATATATCCTTGATCCGTCTCCTCCCATCAGTATATCCTATTCCATTTTCCGCTTGTTTCACCTATGTTTTAAGTGGTTCCCTAGTAAATTATCTTTTTACAATAAAGGTCCCTTCTATCTTCATGATGCTTTCCAGATCCTTTTCGTGAGACCTTTCTTCATTCTTGTTCTTCATAAGATAGTAAAATAAAACGCTCCCCTTTTCTCCTAATCTGCGATTCCATTCTTTTTACAAACTGTGTATTCGTCTGTTTATGATAATCTAAAAATACCCCACCATATTAGTTGAAAAATCCCCCAGAAGAAGTACAATTAACCCTATGACATTTCATAGGGGGCTAAGGGGATGATCCGTTTAGTGCAAAAACAAGAAATCATATTAAAACATTTTAGAGAAGGGAAATCACAGAGAGATATTAACAGGGAAACAGGTATTTCCAGAAAGACGATGCGGGTGCTTTTTTATTTGATAAATAGTTTCAATTCCTTATAGGAAGACTTGCGACTTGAAATAGCTTCTTCTTCATTGGAGGCTTTTATTTGTTTCAATTCCTTATAGGAAGACTTGCGACCTTGAGAAGCATGAGGAAGGAGATGGCGAGCATGGGTTTCAATTCCTTATAGGAAGACTTGCGACATATCTCCATCCGTTGTTCCGGTGATTCAGATTCTGGTTTCAATTCCTTATAGGAAGACTTGCGACTGCTTTACTCTGACACCGTTACTCTTGATTCTGCATAGTTTCAATTCCTTATAGGAAGACTTGCGACTGGCGGAGCTGTAGAAGGTGCATTGTTTTCGTGACGCAGTTTCAATTCCTTATAGGAAGACTTGCGACAAAAATGATTTTTATATAGGTTCTCCAGAATATTGAGTTTCAATTCCTTATAGGAAGACTTGAGACCAGGTCGTGATGATTTACTGAACAAAACCATTATGTGTTTCAATTCCTTATAGGAAGACTTGAGACACCAGCATATAACCATAGTAAAGCAAAACAGCAGAGTTTCAATTCCTTATAGGAAGACTTGAGACAATTTCATCTCTGTAATCTTCTACCCATGTGCCTTGTTTCAATTCCTTATAGGAAGACTTGAGACACGAACGATGATTATTATTTAGCTTTACAAGAAATGTTTCAATTCCTTATAGGAAGACTTGAGACGTATCTATACCCCCCACTATTGATGGAATACCAGTGTTTCAATTCCTTATAGGAAGACTTGAGACCTGTTCTTCCCTTTTTCGCTTCCTTGCCTTCGCCCCGGTTTCAATTCCTTATAGGAAGACTTGAGACGCATCTTTGCTATTTGGGTATGCTTTTAGCATTTCATGTTTCAATTCCTTATAGGAAGACTTGAGACTTGTACCTTTTATGGTGGTTATGATGATTTTGCAGTGTTTCAATTCCTTATAGGAAGACTTGAGACACTTACTATGACATCGCAGGTTTTGCGAAGCCAGAGGGGTTTCAATTCCTTATAGGAAGACTTGAGACAAAACGCCACTAAGGGACAGTCAGCCGTGGAAGACTTTGTTTCAATTCCTTATAGGAAGACTTGAGACACAAAAACATACTCAAATGAAGGGGAGACGGTGCTTGAGTTTCAATTCCTTATAGGAAGACTTGAGACACCGCAAAAGGCATTGGAAAATCTAGATTAAGTGTAACACAATTCTTTGTGCTATTCTACTCTTAATTATCTAATTTTAGTGAAACCATCCAATTACAAGCCTTGTAAGGTTTTGTTGTTTGTCGTCGATCTCCCGTGTTTTTTGCATCACTGGTGGTCGACGACGAATATCAATGATTAAATCATGTTATCGTCGCCACCTTTTTTAATTCCCATGGTTTCTCTTTTTGAATACCGGGTTGATCGAAAAGTGTATACGATAACTGAATCTTCTTCCGTATTTATGATTCGATCTAGTTCCTTCTTTAGTTTTTTGTAGTTGACTTCTGAAATTTCTCCTTCAAATACTGAGTTTTGAACCCAGTACAGATATTCCCGACATTTTTTTAACACTTTTGCTACTCTTTTAACGTTAATATCATACACCAGTATTACAAACAGCTTCTATTCACCTCACTATATCTAACTTCAGATTGCTAATAGGTATAATAAATGAGTTCTTAGGCTAATCCATATGGATTTTGTAATCTCTTAGCATCAATCGGTATTTATTGACTTTCACCATCTAGCGACAAAAGGTTGATATATTTCTTCTTCCATCAAATGCTTCTGAATTTTATACAGTTCCATTCTTATTAGACGACGATACGAAACTTTTCGATTCAATTCTTTATGTTGAATGGTTGTATCCATTCTTTTGTCAAATTCTTCGATAAACACTCTTTTCCCTCTTTCGTTTAAATATAACCCGCCCGCTTCTTTACCAAAGTCTTTTCTTGTGATCATTTTTTTACCAATAATAGTGAATATAATCCGATCAATGATGATGGGTTTAAAAACCTCAGCAACATCTAGATTTAGGCTGAATCGACGAAAGTTGGTGGCGTGCAAAAAACCGATCCGAGGATCCAAGTGGGTTTTATATATTTCGCTGAGGACAGCTGTGTAAAAGACTGTGTTTCCAAAGCTGATTAATGTGTTTAACTCATTGCGTGGTGGCCTTTTGCTTCTTTCCTGGAATACAAAATCTTTGTTTTGGATAATGCTGTCAAATGCTTTATAGTACCTTTCACGAGTATGCCCTTCCAAAGACATTAACTGATTGATATCCTCACAACGCTCCTGCTGTTCATCATAATAGCTCTGAATCTCTGTGATCAGGTCTTCTATTTCTCTTCCTCTATTTCGGTAGTATTTTAGTACCTGGAGGATGTTTTTGTAAGCCCCTTCAACAAAACACTTTGCAAGTTCTAATCGTTTCTCTTCTTCGGAGTAAAAAGATGCTTGCTTCAAGATCATGTAACCGGAATTCATATGCTCTCTCGGGTAAAAGGTTCCGGTGTAATAGCCATAGTAATTAAAATAATGCAACAGGATCTCTTTTTGTGACAACAACTCTAAAAATTGTTTGTTGAAGGAAATATCCCCAAATACCATTATTTCTTTGATGTCTTCTACTGGCAAAAATCGCTTTTTTTCATGACATTGATAGTATAGGGTGTTGTCTTTGCGTTTTAACTCTCCATCAGAAAAAATGTAGATGGTTTTTTTCATCCATTACACCTGCCTTTCAGTATACGCATCTTAGGCCCAGCAAAAGTAGCCATAGGCACAGGATCGACAATAGCCAATCTTTTCTACCTTAGGTGGACTTGGTTGCATGATGAGCTGCTGAATAGCTGTTTCGGTTTTCCTCAATTCCTTTCGAAGACTTTCATCCAGTTCAACCGATATCTTTTTTCTTTCTTCAGGAAAAGCGAGCTCTCCTTTTGCTTCTATTCCAATTTTTTCTAAACCCAACAGGTAGTGAGCTAATTGCATGGTGGCACTTTTTATAAACTTAGAAGACTTTTTTACTTCTTTTACAATCAACATTCCGTCTTTATCTTTTTTAATTACATCCATATTCCCCTGTTCCAAGGTTATCTCTTTTTTGTCTCGAGCATAGGCCATTTCCTGAATGAATCGTCCCATGTCCACATTCGGATCGTCCTGCTCTGGTGCGATTTGATGCGCCATCAACCAGACTTCTCTCGAGCAAATATAGTAGTACCAAATTAGGGTTCCAGTAATGGTGGTTTCCATCTTTTTCTACCCCTTTCTTCCATGTGGCTTTATCCGATGATCTCCACCTCTAAGGCTCCCTTTTCTACAAGAAGGTGGCGAGCAGTGCTACTTCTCTGGATAAGGCATTCTAAATAATGGAAGGCATTTCCTGCAGGATCTTCTTTTTTTGCTGGATCGGTACATATTCTATAGTTTTGGCTCCGATTCCCTGCATTTCCAAAAAATCTCCCTCCTATATATCGACGAGTTGTTCAAAGGCGTTTTCATTCAATCTTTTTAAGTCCTTGTTAATTTCATCCAGAAAAACCATATCTTTCTCTTTTACTGCAATCGTAATAGTAAAGAGAACTTCCTCAATTAAGCATAGATGATTTTCGCAAGTAAACACGATACCCAATTTAGTTATTATACTAGCTATAACTGCTCGGAATCTAGGGCACGACTATATAAATCAATGTCCATTGCGGGCACAGTCCCTAGCTCTTGTAGGCGAACAAATAGCTTGATAAAAAAGGAAATTAAAGCCTCTTCTTTTGAGCTGATTTCGAATGTCCCGTCAGGTTTTAATAAGAAGGATCCGCCATCCAATACGCATCCAATATTGAGACATTGCGATGAAGTAAGTGTATTGGCAGCTTTTTCAAATGGTTTTCCAATGGGAGGAGTCCAGTCAGACGACGTAGCAATAATACCAGCTACAATATCAAACTTTTCTCTTGCAGGATAAGTACCTCCAGCATGAACAATAGGTACAGAAGTTCGTTCCAGCACACGAACAGATTCCGCTTTTTCACCTGCATATATAATGTGTTCCTTATTGATTGTCTGTTTGACTTCGAAGACTGAATAGACACTCTCAGCTGGTATATACTTAATGCCTTCTTCTAAAAAAACAAAAGGAGAATATTGCCGGTCGTAGATAACCAAGTCTATCTGCCCACTACACCTGCCGGTATGATCTACAACGAAAGCATCACCATCTACGCAATATCTATTTGGTAAGTAATTATTCAGGAATTTAATCCATCTTAATGCAACAGCATTTCCTTTAGTGGTAGGATGCGAAATGTGTTCCCGTAGTAAGTTATGATCCAAAATCATTTTTTCCTGCATTCCACGAAATAGCTTTTTCATATCCACATCATTTGCCATGCCATGCCTCCGTTCTCTTATTTTTTTCCATTTACTCTGCTCTAATAAGTACTTTGTTGTCACAACGTTCACTATGGATCCTCATCCAAAACAACAAGGTCTATCTAGTTTCAATTTCAGATTGTTCCGATTCCTTATATTTTTTTAATCTTTTTTCGTGGTTTTATATACTCTCCCTTCATCACTCTTACAAAAGCATTTTCTGTAATTCCCTAGTTCTTTTAGCTTTTTTATTTTTTTTAATCTTTTTTTCGTCCGTTGTATCCAACCACTGCCCATTCTCTATCCAATACTTCTTCAGTGCTTTTGCAGCTTCCTTATCCCTTTCACTTGATATCGTTTCTTTCAATTCATTCCAAAGTTTTTTGCTTTCTTCACGATCTTCATTAGAAGACGACAGTCTATTAATCCGTTCCAATATGGTCAAGTCCATCTCAGTTATGTCCTCTTCCAAACCCTTTACGTTATGAGAAGGCAGTCCAACATTCTTTTTTTTATTGATCTCGGCTAGTCTTTCTTTCAATTTTGTCATATCTCTCCTAATAAAATCCTGAAATCTTCCATATCCAGAAGCTGTTTTAGATCCAATACCCTGCTCCTTCAGCATGGTTTCCAACCATGTAATCGTTAATTCCGATAGTTCTTCCCGACAAAAACTATTTGGCATCCGTTGGTTGGCTGATGTGCTGATATAAAACTCAAAATAAGCTTCCTCAACGGTATAGAAGTTAACAGGATTAGGATTTTGATCGTCTGTTGGAGACTCAGCCTTTCCATAATATTTAGGGAAATGAACTGTCAGCACATCCGGGCGGACTTTTGTTTTTTCATCTGCAAAGGCATCATAAAACATCACCTGCCCTTTTTGCTCCTGTGAGCCAAAAATAGTAAAAAATGCTCTCTTTTTATCGCACTGTTCTCCCTTTTCCTCTTCCTCTTTCGGCTCCACTCCATCAAACAATGCATGAATTGCCCAGTTTCGCAAGGCTCCCTTAATGCTACTGGCGGGTATATAGGGGATGCCATATACTGGATGAATGGTCAGACTTGTTTCTCTCACATGTTCTTCTCCCATGCCATGAATCATTCTGCCATTAATCCGGGCCTTAAAGCCCTTTACAAAATGGTTCGACATCAGTGTTCCAAAGGCGTATTCACGCAACGCTCTTCCTTGTTTCATCACTTTCTCTTGTGTTTTTGTTAAGCCTATTTCACTGCTCACCGATTTATTTCTTTCCGCTCCATTTTCTTCTTTGTGATTGATTACCTGAAAGTAATGAATTTTGTAGTGAAGATGATCTAATGGCGCTTCCTTCCGTTCCATCAGTATCCTTGTGTCTTTCGGATGGTAGTGCGTCATAGCTCCACCGCCTTTCTTTAATCTGTTTTAACCATGCCTTCTGCAAACCTGCGCATCCAGTTTAACAACGCAAGTGTTTCGGTGGTAACATGCCGATACTCTCCACTATCCATTTCAACCACCCATTCCACAAGCTCTTGCTCCTTCGGCTTTTCGTCAAAGTACTTTTCAATGATTTGATAGACTCCCTGATACGATTTTGATTTTTGGTTGGAATAGTAGAATGCCAGTGTCTGTCCTAACCCATTAACTTTAATCATTGACGGCATTTTCTTGATGTAAGCCTTAAATTCTTTCTGGGTTTTCTCATCGTTTTTCGCTATAAAAGACTTAATCTGCTGAAATGCAAAGGCTGCCCGCCCATTTTCAATCTGTTCAATTTTTGTTGCCATAAAAATCCATCCTTTCTATATCCAGATTCTGCGCAACATACCCCGCCCCAATGTACTATTACCGCCCAGTTGAAAGACGGAAGGAAAATTCGATTCTTCTTTCATGAAATTCATAACATCTTCATCTGTCGCAAAAGAAACCTCTGATTGTTTCCTGCTACTATCCATCCTAACATTCCCAGCAAAAAGTATGCTGTATAGAATCGTCTCTGGCGGGAGGTTTTCCTCATACCACAACATACCGTCGCTTACTGTCCCCGTTTCTGGGTTAATGCGTATACGGGCATTGACTTCTGTTGACAGCTTAACAAAATCAGCAAAATCATCGTCTTCAAGCACTACTACGCGTTCTCCCAAATCAGAGTCAAAACCTTTCATAATCAAGTCATTCATGGTGTTTGCCCATCCCTGAAGCTCTTCATTAGTACTCACTTGGAAAGTATACTCTTCCAGTACCATTTTTCCATCTGTCACACATACCTTTTCGGATGAAACGGTATTAGGCTCTATCTTTTGTATTACTTTGACCCCTTCCCACTCTGGAACGTACATTTCCATTTCCATGAAAAATCGTTTAATCACCGCTGGGCAGGTTGCCCATACAAAAACTCCTTTGGCTGATTTTATCGGAAAAAATAATATGCGAGCATCCGAAAAAGCAATGGCACCTGCATTAGTTTCGTCACTGGAAGCCTTTGGTTCACTTCCAAATACTAGCTGAGACTTTTGAAATGATTCTTTTTCCTTTGCGTTTTCTTCTACGACAGATCGGATGGCTCCCTTCAGAGATGAGCTGTCAATTTTAGGGAAACCGGTATGCTTTTCCCGCTGTATCGGCAAGTCCACAATACCCACTTCGCTGCCGCTACCAGCGTGAACAGAAGAGATGCATTGAATAAAGAATGGTGATTTTTTTGTATACATATTAAACCTTCCTCTCTATTTAATCTTAGATCTTCTTCACTTATTTAACATCCACAAACTACCCAACCGTAGCCTTGATTCTGTAAATCGTCTGACCAGTTGTGTTTTTCCACTGCCTCCACAACTGATAGCACTTTGTCTTTAGGTACTTTTACATACAGAACACTACCAGCAGATACGGCCAAAGCTCTTTTTTTAGGTCTTCTTTCTACGATATCCCATCCTCCCACCAAATGTCCGCGGCCAACGGCAGCCGTTACGACTTCCAAAGAAAAATTGTTTCCCAGTTCCAGTGTGTTGCTTGCTTCGTTCCAGCAAGATGGTCTATTACCATACTTCCATATTGCGGGACTCAACAAAATTATCCTGGCAATCCCTGTCTCTTCAATAGTATTCACAATGTTTTTTTTCATACTTTCAGAAATCAATTTCGGTGTCTTACTGACAGATTCGATCAGCCATGGCCGATTCCGGCCTCCCAAACGCAACAATGAAATATCCTTAAATGAATCCCCTTCTGTATTAGTTATTATTGAAAGCCCTGCAGTTTCATTTTTCGAAGCCTCTTGGCGAAATCTCAAGAAATCCATTTGATAAAACATTCCTTCTTCTGACATTCCTGTTAATCTGTTTCGAGCTATTCCAACTTTAACCTCTGAGCAAATCCATTTATCCAAAGTATTAACGACCACTTCCTCCACTGAGGTTGATGCATCCATTTCCCGTACTACGGTTTTTTTCCATTCCTCCATGGCTACGTATATTCCATCAGAAGAAGTGGTTTTTTCCTGCCGATCTGAAACGAGTTTCCAGTGAGAGGAGTCAGAGGACAGGTTTTTATCCGGGTCTCTTTTGAGCCGCAATGAATAGGCTTTTTGTTTTCCTTCCTCCAGTTGGTTTTTTACCAGATAATCCAATGGCAAAGGGCAGTACAGCTTTTCCTGATCATACAACAGGACTCCCTTAATCTGAAACGAACCACATTCCTCTGGTGTTCCAGCAAATGCTTTTAGATTTTCATCTGTTCCTTTACAGAATGTCCCAAAATCTGAATATCTGTGAATATAAGCGCTTCTTAACGCTCCATAAACCGTCTGTGGGTGGGGAGGAAAAATACCGCTGGCTTCAGCGTCTTCCCCTATATTCATTGATTGATGATTGCGAAAGAAAAAAGTGTCCACTGGTCTTATCTTAATCTGATGCATCAGTTCATCACCTCCATTTCTTCCATTTCTTTCGATATTGCAAAATCTTTTTGTGCAATAAAACGAAGTGCTTCCAGCAAGTGGATAAACTGCAATGTTGATGGCATATGCTCATGCAGCTGAATAAGCATGGTTGAAAACTCTTTTGGATCAAGGGTTTTCTTGCTACTGTCTTTAAGTGATCTTGTCACTAGCCGCTCCATTTCAAGTCTAAGTAGTTCCTTATTCTCAATGCTATTTTTTACTGGTTGAACTTTTTTATGATATTCTTTTCCAATTAATGGTAAAAACGCTTTTGCAAAGGTAAATAGGAACGTTGTTGTAAGATCTTGCTGGTACGAATTCTTAATTTCCATTACCACATCAACATCTTCCCAAGAAAAGCAAGTTTCCCTTATTTCTCCGCGTGTCATTACTCCGATAGCTAATGCATCTTTTCCTATGCTATCATCATTGCCCTTCTGGTAAGCTTTGGCTGTTTTTTCCATTCTTCGAACCTGTCGAAGCACCTTGGAAAGAGGTGCTTTATCATGAGTGATTACCATCCCCATAGATGCAGTGGCTCCCTGTGCGAAACCCTGTTGATCAGATCCAAAAGCCATTCTTAATTCTTTAGCACACTGAAAAGCACTTTGAAGTGGTAAAAACGCCAGTACATCGTCACCACCAGCATATACCAGTTTCCCACCGTGATCTTTTTCCACCGTTTTGGGTACCGTTTCAGATGCATAAAATGCCAATCTTTTGCTCAGTTCTTGATGATCCTCTATTTTGTTTGATTTCGAAAACCATTTCCCCATATTGTCACCATCCATCAGTAAAACAGCATAATAGGAACGATTTTCTGGTTCTTCCTGTTCGTAATAATTCGAAAAATTCGCTATGCTTCTGACAGAGGGAAAAGATTGAAAATGATATTTGCTATTATACTTATCTTGAAAAAAATTTCGTGCCCCTCTTTTGCCAAGACATACACCGCAAAGGAATTCACCGGGTTTAATTCTTTTGCTGAATTCCGGTTTGCGGCTGTCCCAGGTTGTTTTCAGCAATTCCTTCATTTCTCCTATGCCTGCAGTTTTCTTCACTGGCCAGCCGCTTAAGGCTTCTCTTTCTCCACAAACAGTGCAAACCAATCCGTCCTGATAGAGCTGATGAATCCTCCGATTGTTTTTGACTGCTGCCAGCCTCATTTCCAGGTGGCGTCGGTGCTGATTAAAATCTTCTGTTTCCATTGATTCAATAGCCCAAAAAACTTCAATTAATGCTTTTACCTGATCCGCAGTCATATTCTTCATTCGTTGGATAGGTTCGTCCTTCAACTGGTTAGAAAAATTACCAAATACACGATCAACTGACGTACAACAAAATTCAGTAAAAGCTTCTTTCACTTTATCCTCTGTGATCTTTGCCATTTCAGCAACCTGTTCCGGTTTTGCATCAAAATGACAAACAAACCTGCTCGGCAAAGAAGCCACTTCTGGAAAACATTTTTTAATCTTGTACGGTTCATGATTCAAAATCATTGGATAGACCATTTCCATCGTTACGTTTCGCTCTTTGGCAGTCTCCTGTAAAGTATGGATAGCATTTTCAGAAAGCCATGCTAGGACAAAACTCCCAGCCCATAAATCTTCCAGCTTTCTGGCAGATTCTATAAAGGACTGTACCGGCCCTATGCTAATCAGTAACAAACTTTTCGATTTCATACCCTTACCCCCAAATAACTCAAAAACGCATTTCTTGCTTCCAGGTATTCTGTCCCTCGTTTTTCCTCTTTTGCAACTTCTGAAATCAATGGATAATGCTGATTTCCAAAGCGCCGTACCGTTGCATGCAGAGGTGATGCTTCTCTTCCTCCCATTGCTTTACCCAAGTATTGTAGATTTCCATTACCACTGTTGGCGATATGCCCAGCGGTACTGATGCGATTCCGAACATTCTCAGAATTCTCAAACCCTTTTCCTACCCATACATTGTGCAACACTGGATGCATTATTCCTTTTAGATCCGACTCTTTGTGCTTCCATTGAATCAGATGAGTAGGGTTGGACCCTTTGCTAAAGTATTTATCCTTGTTTAATTCTCCCAAAACAGTAAACAACGCCGTCCTAAAAGCTTCAGTATTCTCCCATTTTATTTCCTGTTCGTTTCTTTCGGTGATCTTTCTCAACTGTAAAGCGCCGGCACCTCTCCTGGCTCTTTGTCCAAAACCTGCCAACATCCAGGTTAGCCTGATATACGGTTCTGCCTCCTGAAACTTTTCTTCATCGCATCGATAGCATGACATTTGTATTTTATGGTAGTTACGTGCCGACGCTTCAATAGCGGTTGTGCTGGGCTTTTCCCCTTTATGGGGACATACGCGTGCTTCTGCGGTTTGCCTTTCAGGTTTTAACCATTTTATCTTAATCCTTGAACTTCTTCCGTCTTGCTTATCCCCCATTCCAGTACCACCAAACAAATCCGTTTCTCTTTTTATAATGTTTTTTAAGTCCTCTTCATATTGCATCGCTCGCCACCAATATCTGATGATACCTTTTACCGATGGTTCCCTAAGTTCTGCGTATTTAGGTTTATGCTTCTTGCCAAATTGCTGCTGGAATCCGTGCAGCATCAGCGGTGTCAATAATTCAAGTTCATAAGTCTTACTGATCATGGATGATGCTTGTTTCAAATCCTCCAGAATATTCATACATTCCCCTCCTTATTTTTCAATTCTCAAAACTGTCTGGAAACTGCAGAGCTTTTTCAAAAGAATCAAGGTCAAGCTTATAGCCTTGCTCTTTTAGTTCTTCCAGCACTTCTTTCACAAATCCAAGCATAAAATCATAAAACATTTTTGTTCTTTTTTCAGTAAAAGGTGCATACCCATGGGCCATAAAGCTATTGTTTCTCGTATTCAGTAAATCTTTTAGTTTTTCTTCCTTTTTGGCAAACACCCTTCCAATTGGGTGGTTCTGCGCTCTTAGCAGCTCGTAAGAGGCAATCAACCCCAAAGAAAACGTTTGCTTTTCATCAGTATACCCTCTCTGTTTAATAAAACTTTCTGGCATGTGTTCCACTGGGACTTCTGCAGTATCAATACTTGGATTTTGATATCGCAGTCCAATTTGAGCCATCAATTCCAGGGCACGATATACCCTCGCCACTGCATCATCATACTTTCCCTGCATGATCTTTCTTTCTGCATTTCGCATTACATCAAAAAGAAGTGCCATACTGATTTTTTTCGGCTTGACTTTATTATCTTTTCCATTATTCATATCCTCAAGGTTATTTATGACGTTTCCAAGATATCCCAAATATCGCCCCATGTCTGGCCCATAATCACTCAAAAGTTCCTTGGCTTTTTGATAGTTGAATAAATCCCAGTATTTTAACCCCTCTGCGATAGTTGCATAGAATTGAACTTTTTCACATTCTTCACTTCCTGCATTAATGTGCGACGATAATTGATTGCCGATTTCAATACAGGCTTCATACTGATAGTCAGCTATACAATCCTTCATTTGATTTATCTGCTTTTCAATCATTTGACCTTTCCAGTTACTATTCGTCACTCTTTGAGTGCCGTCAGCCACTTTTACCAAATCCCGGCGCTTTCCGGTCACCACCATTATTTCTATCTGTCCATGGTCCATGCTGGCACTGATCAAACCATAGGACATGGTTTTAGTGGCCCCGGTATAATCAGCCACCACCTGAAAAGATGGTGCTTTATTTATTAGTAGGTGGATACCTTCTTTGGCTGCATTGTAACAATCCTGAATGTTGTCCGGATTTTGGATTTTCACAATATCAAACTGATCCTGTGAAAGACCCAGTTGTGTGGAAATGGATGGTTCGTTATTCCATCTCGGGACATTGCCGCAAGCATCACAGGCTTTTGGCGGGGCAGCCTCTTTCACTTCTTGCCCCTGCATCCTTCGATCATCTTTCTCGTCCCATATTTGTGTATAACTGCCTTTTGTTCCATCTTTGTCATCAGAACATATAAATACGATATGCACTGGCTTGATACGCTTAACTGAAGTTAAAATTGGAGCTTTACTGTCTCCTACTGTTATAATTAAATTTTTATACATAGCCACACTCCTTAATGAATATATTTTGACATTTTCAACTATAGACCCTTTTTTAGAGATGCATCAGTTTTTTCTATATACTTATTAAAATACTCTAGTATTCTATCAAAACATTTCGTAATTATATCGATTAACTCAATATAAAAAACCGGTGATCACTCTTGTCGATTCCGGTTTTTTGCATTTCAAGCTAAAGAGAAGTCCCTTTTTTCGAATAAATAATCTGTTGGCTTTCGAACTTGATTCCAATCATACTAAGTACCTCCAGATAAATTCTTTCACATAATCCAAAATATACAATATATAAAAATTATCCTCAAGAAATTGAATATGCTTTTCGCACAATAAAAACTAAGCAATACATATTAATAGATAGGTTATAAGTGGATTGTCAACACTAAATCAGACAAATTAATCAAGTTGTTTTTCTCGGTATTCGACAGGCGTTAAATAATCAAGGGTTTCATCCAATAGCTTGTTCTTGAATTCCGAACCTCGATCGGTATAAAAAATATTGATCTCTTTAATGCTTCATTTCATGAAAGCAAATGCTCTCATTACAAGGGGCGCGTCTTTTTTGACCGGTACTACATCCAAAAATTTCACGGTTAAACAGGTCCATTAGTACGCAGATATAATTCCATTTGTTTTTTATACGAACATAGGTTAAATCACTTACCATCAGATCCAGTTCAGCTCGTTCATCAAACTTACGATCAGCAATATTTTTTGCCTCAGATTCATTGATGGCCTGTTTGGAGGGCTTAAACTGCTTGGTGGTGTATTTGGACACTAATCCTTCTTGTTTCATGATTCGGCCTATTCTGCAACGTGAGAGGATAGTTCTTCTTTTGCCAACTCTTTTTTGATCTTGCGAGTATCGTAATTATTTCGACTATCTTTGAATATTTTAATAATATTTTTTATAAGATCACTTTCGCAGGTCTTTGCTTTCAATTCATTATAATAAGTACTTCTTGGGATTTATAGGACGTTGCACATTGCTGAGATTGAGTATTTGTGGGTGTTGCTTCTAATCACAATTACTTTTGTCCGAGTATCAGCGCTGCTTGCTTTAGGATATCATTTTCCATTTCCAGCTGTTGATTTCGTTTTCGGAGTTTAATCAATTCATTTTCTTCATCCGTGCGGCTGTCTTTTTCTTTAAAAAAACCTGTGTTTTCAGCTTCTTTGATTCAGTTATTAAAAATAGAGTAGCAGATGTCATATTCTTTTTGGATCTCGTGCTTTTTCTTTCCATGCTGATGTAACTAGACGATTTGCTCTTTAAGTTCTGGAGTAAAAGTCCTTCTGGGCTTTTTGGATAGTTTGCTCATGGTCACATCTCCTTAGGTATATTCTCTTCATTGTACATGAACTTAAAATAACTGTCCAACTAAGTGTAACCTATCCCAAGAAGCACATCGATCAGGTTCAAACTCATCATAGAAATGCTTACAGCAAAACTCTCGGAAGAATTCATAAGAGAGTTTCAACTCCTTATAGGAAGGCTTGCGGCCAAGAATGG
>NZ_FNPV01000007.1:24210-187902 GCF_900107405.1 Tindallia californiensis
AGAGTTTCAATTCCTTATAGGAAGGCTTGCGGCATGGCTGATGATGGCAAGGTTTTAGCTAGTCATATTTGGTTTCAATTCCTTATAGGAAGGCTTGCGGCGATAAGCAAGATTGTTACAAATCAGCCGTAGAGGAAAGTTTCAATTCCTTATAGGAAGGCTTGCGGCCGCAAAAGACGTTGATAAATCTAGATTAAGTGTAACACAATTATTTGAGTTTTTCTACTCTTCCTTACTCAATTTCAGTGAAACCACCTAAGCACAAGCGTTATATGGTTTTGTTATTTGTCGTCGATCTCCCGTGTTTTTTGCATCACTGGTGGTCGACGACAAAAGTATTTTACAAAAACTTATTGTAATCTTCTTCGAAATGTGAGGTCAATCCAGTTTCCTGGTGATATCCATCTTCCGAAAAGAGTATTGGTGTTTTGCCTTGCAAGAAATCTTCTCTAGGCACATGCTGTAAGGCGTCTTTTAGGCTTACACCAATAACGTAATAATGAAATAGAACCATAAAAGCTTTGCGGTCTTCATAGCTCCTGTTTTTCATGTAATTCCAGTCCTGATAACAATCGTATAGGTCTTTGGCACAGTTGATCTGGAATCTTTTTTGCAATTGAATAAAGGCTTCTGGTAAGTATTTTTGATCTTCCTCTGAAGGATCCCAAGGGATGAAAACCGAAAGTTTCTGATAACTCTGGCTGAAGACTTCCAGATTCCCCAATTTATCCCATTTTCCTTCTAGGGCATCACGAATGTATACAATGCTTTGTTCATAAGTGTTTTCTCGAAACATTTCAACATAGTAGTTTTGAATCAACTGGTCGACTTCCGATTCTTTCCATTCCATTTTTTCTTCTAGCTGCTGATCGGTGATACGTAGCAATCCTCTTGGATAAATGGCGGTGCTGGTATCTCGCTGGCCTTCCCTTAGTAAGGTTACCATTTCCAAAATACCTCTTCCCTCGTTGCCCATTTCATTATGCCGATTTACTCTACCTGCTGCCTGAATCAAAGAAGGCATAATGGTTCTGGCACGAATGATTCGCTGAAAACTGACGTCTACGCCAGCTTCCAGAACTTGGGTGGAAACCACCAAAATTCGTTCTGAAGATACTGCGGTCAGTCGTTCTCTGATTTTTTCAATGATCATTTTTTTATGAAGTGGTGTCATCAGGCCATGAACCAAGTATAACTCCCGTGGTTCTTCTATCTCTTCTTCCTCCAAACCTTTATAAATCCGATAGGCATCCCGAATAGTATTGACAATGACGCACTGTGTCCTATAATTTCCAGCAACACAGTGATCAATAATCTCTTCTTCATTCATTGGATCTGGTAGGATTCGAAGAACAAAGCGTTCCGGTTGATCTTGTGTTGTAAAGGAAAGTCGTGCCGGTTCTTGGGTCAATCCATACTGAAAGGGTGGCATGGTGGCGGATAAAAAAATGATTTTAAGGTTCATCATTCTGCTCATAGCTTCAAGGCTGATTAAAAACACATTCCAAAGATCTGCATTAAATATTTGCGGCTCATCAATAATGATGACGGCATCCTTTAAAAAGGCGCGCCTTAGGGTATGCTGAGCTTTCCGGGGCAGTATTCCTCGAAAAAACTGCTGAAAAGTGGTGCACACGATACTGTGTGCCCATGCCTCTGTTGCCAATCGGCTATTTCGATAGGTAGTTGCTAGGGTTCCAGCTTCTTCCTGAGCGGTTTCTTCCATAATGGCCAGGGAATGATGTTCCAGCACTTGTGCCTGCATGGCATCCTGAATCACCTTTAAGGTTTGTTCTAAGATGGACAAGTAGGGTGCTACATAGATCACTTTTTTATATGCCAATTCCGCTCCCATCCAAGAAGCAATTCGAAGGGCTGTTAAGGTTTTTCCATATCCCGTGGGCATTTCCAGTGTGAAAATTTGACGTTCCTTTTCCTCCTGCACTTGTTTCATAATGCTTTCCATCGCCTTTTGTCTCCTAGGAGCCAACGGATGGTGGGCCGCTTTCTGGCAGAATGCGCTTATTTCTTTCAGATTTTTCTGATGCTCTGTTTTTTCCAGCCAGTGGGTTTCTGTTTGCTGGATCTCAAATCGATCGGCTACCATCAATGCCGTTGTTCTCTGGCGCCAGTTTTGCAACTCCAGCATGGCTTCCATTGCATTCCATTCCTCACGGCCCAGGTCCATTTCATCCAGTACCTCTTCCACAAGATCCCTTACTTGTTTTCGCCATTTTTCCAGGGATGCTGCGTTGATGGAAATGGATTTTAGTACTGGAATCTGCTGGTGAAAGAAGGTTTCTGCACCGGAGAAATCTATGGTTTCTTCCGTCAGTGCTTTGATCCATCTACCTTCTTCTAATGTATCCAGATTTTTCAGTGTTCCGTGGTGATCTGCGATGTCCCGTATGAACCGAATCCATTCACAGCAGAACGCTTCCCATTGGTTTTCCTGTTTTAGATAGTGATAGCCAATGTACGAAAAGAGATAGGCACCTGGAGGGGCGTGGATCGGCCCATCCCCTCTTGTGTTTTTCCGGTTAATATACCGCTGCCACTCTGGTTGCGCTTTAAAGGTATCGTGGCATAAAACCGCTATTTGAAATAAGTGCCGTTGTGTCTCATCTTCTTCCTGCAGCCAAGATATTCCAATTTCAAGGGCTCCAGCAAGGTGACTGATCAGCGGGTATTCATTTTCAGCATCTGCGGGCCTTGCAACACATGCTTCAAAGGGTTTTACAGCAGGCATAGTGATCCCTCTTCCGTCGAAAACAAACTCACGGCTTCTTCTTTAAAGGTTTCAATGCTTTTGGGCTTAAAAGTGATGCTCTTTCCATTTTGTTCGTACAAATAATCTACGGATTTTTCAAAGTGACGGTTACCTGTATAGTATCGAAGAAATCCATTGGCTCGACAATAATGAGCATCTTCCACTAGTTCCAGTTCTTCAATCACAGGAACTGGAACAACGGTCAAGGATTGAACCAGTTTGTTTTTAAGGGAGTCTGAATGTTCAGCATCTAACTTTTGCGGGTTTACTGGTTTGGTTAGGGCAAAAGCGCTCCCTAAATAGGTGGGATAAACGGCTTTCCCTTCCCGTATTTGATGATACAGTTTTTCTGCGTATTCCTCTCCAGCATAGTAGATTCGGTATGCTGGACTTACTAAAAGTTCCATGGTTGTTGGGCGATTATACGTATCACAGGTTGCCCCACCTATTTTACCCAACATGGACATTTGCTGAGCCATGGTTCTTACAGGTTTTAGGAGACGAATACCTACCCGATCGGAGGTGGTAAAGTCTTCTTCTCCCAGTATGGCACCCACCATGCCTTTGGCTGCTGTTGGTGTAATGAAAGGATAAGTTAAATGAGTGGTAGTGGTATCTGGTTTTCTAAAATGCGCGATGCTGCTTTTAATATCGAAGGCAATCACTTGCATCCGTCTTCGCCTCCTTTTACCAGGATTCCTGTAAGAATTTTTCCTGGGCTCCTTTCAAGATTAGGGAAGGGTGTTTCCAGATACGGCAGCGATGAATTTTTTCTTGTTGCTGCTCGATGGTTTCCATCAATTCCGTCACATCTATTTCTATGTCCCGTAGGGAAGCCGGTCTTTTGTCATCCTGTCTCCAGGTATCTGGCTCTGGTAACAGGGAAACTAAGTCTTCCAAATAGCCAATCCGATAAAAAGGATCTTTATACTCCACATGAACCAGCAACAGCGGTTGTTGCTGACCCCTGCCTCTGGCCTGACGATGCTGGGTTCCCTGCCACAGGGCCTGTAGCAACAGTTCCTGATCTTCTTCTGTCATGCCGGTATGTTCTGCATTTTTTTCATTGATAACCCCAGGCATCATAAAGACTGCAAAGGGAAGGGTATAGGTTGTCCATATGGTTCCCTGGGTTTTTCCCTGGTCTTCTCCCTGACTGTCTACGCCTTCAGAACTGGGCATGACCACTGTTCCTTGGACATACTGCGTATCCACTGGGTGCATGGAATGGCCCCAACCTAGCTGAACGGGTCCTGTTAAATGGAATTTTGGTTTGACTGAATATACCACCCCGAAGATTCGCACATCAAAGCAGTGCTCTGTCAACAATGCTTTCATATTTGATTTGGCATCTTCCTGACGGCCAGTCTGCTCTGCAATCCTTTCTGCCAGTCCTTTTCTTCCTAGCAACTTTCCATTTTCATTGGCTTTTTGCTGAACAAAAATAAAGTTTTTCTGATCCTCACCTCCATCCGGATGCTTATCCAAAACAAAATCCCTGGTGTCTCTCTTGACGGATACATCGGACAAGGAAATACGACCATCCTCTTCTGGAAAGAGTCTTCTTGCATCGCTGTCATTTAGGGGATCTCTGTTTGGAATACCATCTTTGACGGATTTAATAAATAAAAACTCGCCGTTATGAATACTCATTTTTTTCGCCTCCCTGATTTTGATTTTCTTCATCGTTTTCTTCAGGCTTTTGATACATATGGTAACCAGCCCAAAAAGCAGTCATAAATAAATCTTTTTCTTTTTGTTTCCAGTTTTTCTCCGGCTCCTGATCTATAAAGGCCAGTAACAGAGGCGGAAGTACAGACCAATAATTGGCTGCATGTTTTAAATCCCACTTACCTGTGAGCTCTTCGCATTTAAGCAGGCCATTTTTCCAGATTACTTCTGGTGTAAGACGACTGCCAAAGGTCATTACCCGTGTTTTTACAAAGTCTTTACCTGTTTTTCGATAGTAGGCATTTCCAAATTGCTTAAGGAATAACCCTGTAGTAAAGCCTGTTTGTTGAGGTGTCTGCAACTCCGATTCGTCTATGGATCCTTTCTGGTATTGACTCAACCTATTTTTCCACTGGCTCAATAGATTCACCTCTTCCTTTTCACTGATGTTGAGCATGTTCTGGTACTCCGACAGAAAATATTGAAAACTTAATAGAAATGTTAATTCTTGTTTCATCTCCCAATCTGCATTCTGGTTTGCCAGTTCATTCAGTTTTTTTACCGTTAGCCGTAGTGCCTGTCTTTGGCTTAACGGGTTTCGATGCAGTGTATCCTGCAGAGCATTCCACAGGTAACTGGATCCATACGCATTCCCCAGCAACGACGGCAGGTTTTCTGTCCGATACATTGGTTTTTTATCTAGCCCAAAAGCATCCTGTATCGCAGATAATTCTTTTTGATTTAACTCCGCCAAAATATCCTGAATACGATGAGCCACACTGGGAATAATATCTTCCAGAATTGCCCGTATGTGTATGGCTCCCTTTGTCATATCCCCAGAATAATAAAGAATGGTTAGTCGGTAATGATCGCTCATTTCTGGTACCATGCTTTCTTTCATTCCCGCCAGTACTTCCAGATGTAGGGTTTTGCCCTTTGCTTCTTTTTTCATCATTCGTTCGTATTTTTGGTAACGGACAGAGGGAAGATCGTCTAGTAAAGGTAGCACAATTGGAATTCCGTAGATGGTTTCGTAACTGGTAGGTTTAATGTTTCTTTTAGCTTCCGGCCGATCTGCTGGAGCAAACATTTCTTTTAATATAGGATTAGATATAGGGACTTGAATTCTTTTTAGGAATTGTGATGCGTACAGAAATGCTTCGTAATGCTTGCGATCAATCTTTATTCCAGGAGTCCAATCTTTTTCTTCCCAGTAAATGGATTTCGGGGCGTCCCATGTAGATGAAAGCCATGGCCAGGATTTGTTATAGATGGACACTACTTCTTCTGATTGATGCGAAAAAGTAGATATAGCTTTCTTTTGCTTCCCCAGAGTAGCGGCTTCTTCCAGCCTTGCTTCCAGCAGAGATTCCAACAACGCTTCACCCTGCAGGTAATAGTATCTGCCTGGGTGGAGTTTGCTTTCTGCTACTCGAATGAGATTTTTTTCGCCACTTTTCGATTCATCTAAAAGCAAGTGCCCCTTCCAGTCTGAATTCACCAGCGCCAGTATGCCCAACTGTTTTTCTTCCGTTATATACGCTCCAGCATTTTGTACCAGTGTTTCACAAACTCGCTGAGCCAGTTGCTGCAGTTCCTCTTCTTTCCAGTCTCGAAAAGTAAGGGTTCTTTTCAGCCGCGGCATCAATGTTTTTTCTCTAAACTCCTCAATCTTTGTCATGCCATTGATGTGAGCCTCGTACATCAAGTAGCAGGGAGCCGGATAGACTCCTTGAGCTTTTATTGGGTTTCCTCCTTGAGGAAAAATAACAGGAAATGCGGAGCTTCGGCTTAAATGATCGACAATAAACTTTTTTTGATCTTCTGGGTCAACTTTTCCCACTTGCATATACTGTAGTGCTGTCTTTGTTTCTCCCACCTCCACCAAAAAAACATTTCGGAAGTAATTCTTACAAGTATCTGACTCAATATCCGAAAGCCACTTAACCCGTTCTTTCGCTGACAGACAAGAACTTTCAGCAATAGGCATTCCAATTTGAATCATTGAAGAAACTAACATTTTTTCACCTCCTTTCAATTTCTTTGAGGCATCCAAATCCTTGACTATTTTTACTACCAATCCCTGTGTCCATAGCCATTTGAAGTAGTTGAATCGGACCTTCCATTTGCATCTGACATGAGTAGCCTTTTATAAAACTGGTTTTGTAGTATATGACGCTTTGGCGGCTTGGATTCAAGGGCTGGGTTTTTACGAGGCCTTTGGGTGGCTCCTGACCATATAAAGACATGTATTTTTTTCTCAGGTTTTTATCTACCTGTTGCTCAAATTCTTTTTCTTCCGGTGAATGATAAACCGTATATTTTCCTCCATCCGGCCGCTGTAGAGTGCTATATACCGTTGCAGGCGAGATAAGTTTAAAGGTTCCTTTCGAATCGATTACTCGATTCGAACGAGCAGCAACCTCTTGGACTTTTAGGGTTTGATTGGCTAGTTCTACTGTCTCAGCAAATAACAAGCTGTTCCCTAGTTCCTGGCAGAATTCCGGAATTGGTGATGTGATATTGAGTTTAATCAAGCCATCGAACTCAATACGCTTGTTCTTTTTCACGTAGACAGAATCTCCCTCCAATTGACTAAAGCAAAAAAGACGAAATTTCCTGTTTTCGTAAGGAAACCCATTGTCATGCAAAAATGTGGCCAGTTCTTTGGATATGTGCCGATAAATCATCCCCTGTAAATAATAATTGTAATGTATCGGCAAACTTACTCTTTTTTCTGCTTTAAACGTTATTTCCAGTCGCATTTTTACACCTTCTCTCCTCTTTTTTCACACAAAAAACCGGCTCTTCTTATGAGAGACCGGTTTTGCAATCACAAAATTGAAGGGTTTTTCCCTTGTTTGACTTACGTAGATATCGTTGGCTTTCAGACGCATGTTTTTCATGATGTCCGCCTCCAGCGATTTAATTACTTAGTTAGTATATATTATACCGCATCTATCTTCGAGATAGCAAGGTCTTAAAATGCTAACTACTATATTTATGACAAAAGTGGTTTTTTCCCTCTATGGATAGGCTCTCAAGTTGTTTCCATTTCATCTTACTCCCCTTGCTTTATAGCCAACAATACCATAGCGATGATGTGCATTTATCAATCTTTGAACAAAGGACATCTGCTTATTAATAATCTGATCCAAGGGTTTGAGTGGGTGTTGTGTCACTGACTCAAAGCCTACCTTCTCTGCTATTCGTATAAAATGATGCACTCCATCTTGTTCAATCAATGGCAAGTTATTGATCATTTCGTGGCTATAGCTGCTATTTTCTTTTTCAGCCATTCCCATGCTCTGCAGTATTCCCCCCAGTCTTTTACCCCATTTTTGGCAATAGGTGGGGGTAAACCAGTTCCCATCTATCATAATAAACATTCCGCCTGGTTTGATCACTCGATACCAGCCCTGCAATGCTTGTTGCGGATCCGTCAAAGTCCATAGTACATTACGTCCCACCACTGCATCATACCTGGCTTCAACCTCAAGTGCCAAATCATGTACGTCTTGTTGCTCATAGGTAATCTTGTCCCGATATGCGACGCTCTTTTCAATAGCTATCTCCAGCATGGCTGCTGAAACATCGATGCCTTTCACATAATGACCCATTTCAGCCAACATAAGCGCCAAATTACCAGTGCCCGTTCCAATATCTAAAATAATCTTCGATTCGTCACCGATCCTCTGTGCCAGCCACTTCATCCATGCTTCTTTCTCACGATTGCTTTTAATGCCATGGTCATAGCCTTCATCGTACTCAATGGCATTTTTATCCCAACATTGTTGAATGGCATCTTTCATCTTTATTTCTCTTTCTCTTTTCAAAAAATCCCCTCCATGATCAACAGCTTTCATGAAATAATGGAATTACAACGGAACGATTATCCAGTTGTTTCACTTGGCTTACTTCGCCGTAGATCTCATTAAGCACCTTATTCGTCAGTACTTTCCGAGGGCATCCACTAGCCACAATGGTTCCCTGCCTTCCCAAAACCACTACAGAATCACAAAACCAAAGAACATGGTTGGGATCGTGAGTGCAAATCATTGCTGTTTTTCCTGATTTCATGTTCCTGCGAATGGTTTGCCAAAGAAGCATTTGGTTTTTGAAATCCAAGCTAGCCGTGGGTTCATCTAACAGTAATATTTCTGTTTCTTGGGCAAACGCTCTTGCCAGTAAATGTAATTCTTGTTTTGTTTTCCGGTAATTCTTCAAAAATACCTATCCATTCTCCTGAGAAATGTTTGCTGTTCATGGTAAATCCATAGACCTCATGCTTTTCTTTCTTAGTTATTGTGAAATGAATCTCCATGCCTCCTTTGCCATATTCGACAAAAGTTTCATCATTAAGGATTTTGAGATCCTGAAGATCACTTCGCCATTGCCAATTTTCATTGTCCGTAATAGCATCCCAAACATCTTCAATCCTATAATTTATGACTTCCGTCGCGGTTGATATTCTATTCTTCATTATTGTATCCTCTTAGTATTTAGATTTAACTCAAACTTGCACATAACGTTTCGCGGGTGCCCGAAGTTGCCGAAGCCATTTTATATACCCACCGTTAGGCGATGGAATCAATGGGTGTTGCTATAACCTGACAATTTAATTTACAAAATATAGAAATCAATTGAAAAGGCCAATAAATAAATTCAAAAATAGCGAACCATTATGTATTCTTCTTCATTTTCATCAACGATTTCATACCCTACCTTTAAGTACAATTTATAAGCATAATTTGCTTTCTGTACTGCTAACGATGTTTTCTTATATCCTTTTTCCTTTAATGATATCAGTAATTGTTCCATCAGAGCTGTACCTATTCCATGTCCACGATATTCATTATACACAGATATTGCCAATGATGGTGTTTCACTGTCAAGATGACCGTAATCATTCATAATTCTCACCCAAGCTGCTCCTACCACTACTTCATCAACTTCAGCTAGCAGGCAATAATCATCTTTTTTCTTTCCAAAATCAGAAACATACACCTGTATATCTTGTTGATTAATAATGCTTTTGGGAGGTGCCTCCATACCTTCTGGAATAAAAATAGCCTCGTATATAAATTCATCTAGCAACATATAATCATTTTTTCTTGCTTGTCTTATCCTGTAATTCATTTTGTACCTTCGATCTATTGTTTTAGTACATGGATTTAATTCCAGACATTAAATAACCTCCATAGATTCATAATTTTCTTAGGTTTTTTCTTAACTGTTTTGATTAAAACTAAGTAATTCCTTAAACATAAATTGATTCTTTCGCCTAACGTTCCTGCATTTGCGACGCCTTCGAACTGGACCCAAAAGGAATACCCCATAGTGGAGCTTCGCTCCCAGTGAGAAGGTGTGGTGCTGAACATACCCTTGACACGTGCTTCCAGCACCTTTATGCAAATGTTTTGTTAGATGATGCCATACGCCCTCTGAATCATGAACTTGACCTATATTGCAGATTTTATTAATAATGTACATATAGATAATGCTCATTATCTATATGAGAATATTTTACTAATTTATCTTCTCATAATTGTTTTCGTCAAACAGGTAAACGATTTTCCCGTTAGGTGCTATTATCTTCTCTTGTTTAAGATAAGGCTCTCTTTGCACATTTGAACCAACTACAAAATGTGTTACCAAATATTCGTGCGTAAATCCAAAACTGTCTACCGCCACAATATTGGAAGTAAGGATTTGTCCATCATTTATAGAATATTTGTCGTCAATGTCAAGTGTAAATATCCTCCCTGATTCACTATTTTTTCCCCACACAACGGGTGTCTCTTTTATGATTTCATCATCCACTTTAATCACATATTTCATATCAATAAAGGTATTATTATTCTCCCGTGAAGGCTTATAATCTATATCAAGATGTCCTTTTGCACGATATTCATTTGATCCATAGGAAGATTGCGCAGAAAAGCGAGCAAAAATGAAGGGGAATACTTGCTCTCTTATGTTTGACACCCTCAATCCCATGTGTTCTTCGATGTTTTTTACGCCATCATCCTCCATAATAATCTTGGGGGAAATACTATCCGATATTTCAAAATTTTTGGTAGTGGAATACTGCAATCCTGATTTCTCAAGTCGGACAATCTCTCCGTTAAAATCAAGCGCTACTGACATAGTTTCCGTTACTATCTTTGGCTCTATCGTAAATGTAATAGGTATAGTAATGGTAACAATATCCAGTTTTCCTACTTTTGTGGTGGAATTATGAATTAAGCTTGCTTGCGCCTCTAATTTTTGATCTACATTTTGATAGATGGAGTTAATTTGATTATCTAACCGATTTTCAACAGAATTGATGGTGTTATTGGTGTTTTCAATCATGCTTTGCAATGAATTTATCTTTACTAAGGAATATAACTGCAAAACTATCAGTGCAGCAACTAAAATATACGTTGTTGTTTTTTTCATTCCCTCTTTTTCCTCCCTCGCCAAATATAAATAATCTTTACTACACACTTATCTACAAATGTGAATTAACAAAACTCTATAAAATGTTCTTCCAAAACCCGCGGCAGGACGCCGCGTCCTTTTACGTATGGTTTCGGAGAACGGTCTGAGTGTTCCCGACGTCCATCAGTTCTCACGAAGCCCTACTCAAACTACTGATGGATGTTGGGCACACTCTGTTAGGCGATGGAATCAATGGAAACTTCCAGTAGCCATTAAGCAAAACTCGTGTCACTTATGTACTTAATTTTCTTTTGCCTATTTAATTAATATTGAAAAAATTTCTAATAATTTTTCTTTACCCATTACTGCTAATACTCCTAAAATTGCGCCTCCACTAATACCTTCAGCCTTTATAGATGATTTTCGAGAACCATCGTAAACAAAAAAACCTAAACAAATAGCTAAAATAAAATCTAAAAATGAAGAAAAAATTATGCTACTATCATGTATACTTCCATCTATTAATCCTATAATTTCAGTCGTTTTTGTTAATAATATTGTAATTACAACTCCTAAAATTGCACCCCATATCACTGTTAATTTTGAAGGTTTTATACTTAAATCAATGTCCTTAAAAACTTCATTAAAAGTTCCATCTTTATCTTTATATAAAATATTAATAATAAAATTTTCTTTACTATATTTCCATTTCATATGACATGTAAATTGCATTGATATTTTTGTATAATTATTTGGTTTTACAATTTTTCCAAATTCTATTTCTTTTCCATCATTTGTTTTTGAACATTCATCTATTTTTTTATTTAAACTTTCTAATTTTTTTTCATTTCTAATGAAAGCCTTTTTTATTTCATTATCATCATCAAGTTTCTCAATATAGTCAGCTTTCAAAATTTCTAATGTTTGATCATTTAAATAAAATGAATTATTATAATGTTCTTCTGGAAAATATGTTTTATAAAGCTCATTTGTATCTATAATTCTCGTAAGAGAATAAAGTATAAAGTTTTCAGATAAAAATCTAAGTATTTTTGCCAACCTATATTTTATTGGATATTTTTTCAACATTAAAATCTTACTTGCATCTTTTGTTTGTTCCCACATTTCATCAAGTATACTATTTTTATAAAAGAACATATTCTCCAAATCATAATGGGTTGATGAAGTATCAAGATAAGTAATTTTGCCTGGTGATAAATGTTCCTTTACATTTTTTATAACAATTTCATTATCACTTAAATTTTTTATTTCCAAAATTAATTTAAATCTTTCAGAACCATTTATTTCATCTGGATAATAAGCCTCAACTTGTATTTTTTCTTTCATGGTACACCGCCTAAGTTGTATTATTATATACTTCTCTATCTTATTTAGCTATACTTTATATGTTAAATAATTATTGTTATAACCTATGTTTAAATAAAAACTTATTGATTCTGTCTGCTAACGTTCCGCGTATTGACGACGTGTGCATTTTCCTTGTTCTTGCGCATGTTGGGAACAGTCTGTTAGACGACGTTATACGGAATTATAGTTGACATATAGATGACTATACTATAAAATCATATTGTGAGTCTCGTCTCGTTAGCATGGCCATATGTAAGTCCATGTAGTGGACTCACTTTAGAATTTTCTCTCATACCAAAGCTTATCAACCATTCTTCCCATTGTACTGGCACTTGCTAGTTCAAGAACTACATCTCGAATAATTGCCAAATGGGGTTTATGAGGATAAAGTGGTTTTGTCATAAACCTTGGTACAGTCATATCATAAGAAAGCATTTTCACACTAACTCCCACTTTCTCCCTATCATAACCTAGATATCTTTGCATATACGACTTTAAATCCCGCATTTCAATTGCAAATTCTCTAATGTGTTTAGCTTGGTTATCATCAAGGCACTCTTGATGTATGAATCTAAGTTTATTTCTTAATGCTACAACTTCTTTCGCTTCTCTTAACTTGAAAATAGCATCCATTATATCTTTTGACCCACTTGCTCTATTAAGTACAAACGCTAAGAATGGAGGCATATCAACATCATATGTTTGGACACCAAAGACATTATCGTCTTTTTCGTTACACTCAGTCCAGAATTGACTAAAGAATGAATTTAATTCACTATAGTAACTTTCACCTTTAGATATCTCTTCATACATAATAATACACTCTTCTCTCGTTTTTGCTTTTCTTGGATCAATAATCTTATTCGAATGTAATTTATACTTTCTTGTATAGGGGTGGTTATCAAATAAAATACATTTCGTATTGTATAGATTACGCAGAGGATGTGGGCTATACTCAGCCCCAAGATGCTTTGATGCTTCTCGATAGTAAACGGTTCTAATCGATGCCCAAATCATCGACTGTGCAACCTTTGAAGTTTCCTTATTGTAGGACTTCAACGATTTGTCAATGAATTTATCCATCTCAGCAGACCGACCATATAAATTGTCTCTTAAAGCCTTAGTAATCGATGAACCATACTTATCCTCTACTCCTAATGCTTTTAATACCAAAAAGGATTCTGAATGCCTCCAAGCGTGTTTGAACATTATTGATATATCGTCAAACAACCTACTTAACTCAGTACCAAGATGTTGTGTCATTTTCCAGTTGGACACATGAGCCCTTGCATCTTTTATCATTTTTTTATCAAGCTTATCATCAATCTCATGGAAAAAGATATCTGAGTGATTTAGCCATAGCTTACGTTCAGCCGAGTATTCCTGCTTGTAATTATCGAGTACAGCAATCTCATCAGCTAATACCAATGTATCTACTAGTACTCTCAAGCTGGCAACATCTAAATCAAAAAGCTCTCTATTATTCATCTCGATTTTACCAGCCGCTCTAAATGCTGCGGTAATCGTACTATTATCAATTAATACTTTCATATTAACTCCTCCAAAAATCTAGTATAATTTCGGATAACGTCTCTGCCATTCCCGACGCCTTCGAACTGGTCCCCAAAGGAATACCCCCTTGGCGGTGCTTGCACCCAGTGAGGAGGTGTGGTGCTGAACTCGCTTCGTGACGGTGCTTCTTGCACCCTTAGCGGGAATGGTCATGTTATGCGAATGAACCAATGAAAACTTCAAAATCTAAAGTCTTGATAAACTATTTTTAATACGTATTCTCTCATTGTCATATTTTTTATAACTAGAATCGCAAGCCTTTAAGCATTTATTGAAACACCAACTAATTATTGATGGGTTCTCATTTCTTTCTAAATAGGTAATTTGCTCGAAAACTAAATTATAAACATCACCACAAAATAAATCACTATATTCATAATAGTTGTGATAGGTATTTCCTCCATGGTAAATATCTTGTAAGTCATACATAATAGGATTGTATATCTTCTTACTAATCTGTTTTAATAAATCAAGGTATATTTCATAAGTAATATTCTCTAACTTCCATTCTTCAAAATAATTAATTGCATTTTTCATTTCTGCAAGACATAATGTAGTAATTGGCTCTGTTTTTGAAAAGATGGTATCAACTGAAATCTCTTGATTAAAATATGTCATTCTTTTGGCATGATATTCAATATTATACTTAAGGTTATAGCAATTGAAGTCCTTATTATTTTCTGTCCTAGCAATCCAATTAAAAGACCTTTTATCCTCTTCATTATAATATACATATATAAAAATTCTAGAATTACTACCAAATCTAACTTTAGTGCTATCAAAAACATCAGATACTATTTGTTGAATTTCACTTTCTACAAATACTACATCAGATACAATAATATCTAATACAAGTTTATTAAACCCAAAATTGTTGCTTTTCTCTTTCTCAATTACTTCATACTCTAAACCTTTGTAATTATTACTTACATCATCATATAAAACTGGCTTACTTATTCCATAATTCTTTAATCTCTGTCTCAAATCTGATTTAAGTTCATTAGGAATAATCAATTTTGCAATTATAGAGTTGATTTTCGAATTATTTTTACGTTTAATTATGTTGCCATCTGATTCAAAACCAAAAAATAGTCCTGTACCACCCTGTAACAAAGCTCTCATATTTGAATAAGAAAGTTTAATATTATGGTTTATGATATAGTTTTTACTAATAATTGATACAAGTTCTTCAATATCAACTAATCTATTTGTAACTTTCTTCACTTCACTTTGCAATTCTATAACTGCGTCAATCTTTTTTACTGTTAAGATTAGTAAAACTTGAAGTTCAAAACTATTCACTTCCAAAATTTCAGATTCATCAAATACAAAAATTGCCGAATCTTTATTATCAAGCAAATCATCTTCAATGGAAAAATATAACGCAACTAAAGGATTAATTGTTAAATCACACAGTCTTGTTCCATTACCATAGTGCTGTAATTCAAGAATATGAGACAGTATTTCTAGGCTATTGTCAGTAAGTTTCCTGTTGATATATTTGCATTCCTCTGATAATTTTGTCTCATCTCTAAAAATATTAGGACCTACTTCCCATTCACTGTTAGCCTGTCCTCTGAAAAAATGAGTTCCTTTATATTTTTCTACGAATTCTATGTATTCGTTAAAACTTCTAATGGTTACTTGTTTCATACTATCTCTCCTATTATTAACCCTCTACAAACTAATTGGTTCTTTTGCATAACGTCTTATTCCCGCCACTCAGTTCGCTTTACCTCCTATTTCGATAGGTATTAGCGAACCAAGGTTCGCTAATATCAACTTCTTTCTGTAACAGTACAAAGCCCATTTGTTTTACTCTTCCAACAACCTATCCAACGGACTCTGTATTTTTCTAAGACTCTTACTGCTCACATGCGTGTATATCTCCGTGGTTTTGGAACTTTTATGTCCCAACAGCTCTTGGATGTATCGCAAATCTGTTCCACCTTCCAGTAAATGCGTTGCAAAAGAATGCCTCAGCGTATGGACTGATGCCCTCTTTTTAATATTCGCTTCCTGGCATGCTTTACTAAATACTTTTTGCACTGATCTTTCAGTTAAAAAACTATTTTCTTTCCCGCCAGGAAAAAGCCAGTCTGTCGGTTTCTCCATTGCCGCATATTTTCTAAGCACTTTTAATGCCACCTCCGATAAGATCGTATATCGATCATTTCTTCCCTTCCCTTGCTTAATATGAATCATCATTCTTTGTGCATCAATGTTCTCAACTTTAAGCCGCACCACTTCACCCACTCTGAGTCCGGAAGAGTAGACCAAATATAAAATAGCTTTATGTTTGTGATTGCTCACTTTGCTTAAAACAGCAATCACTTCTTCATTATTTAAGACTTCAGGAAGCTTGTTTTCTTTTTTAGGTCTTGGTATTTCGTAAGTCAACGGCTTATGTTTTAAGACAAACTGAAAAAAGAACTTGATTGCACTTAATGTTTGATTGACGTATGAGTGACTGTTTTCCTGATCATGTAACAAGACATACATGTATTGTTCAACATCTTGTTTATCAAGTGCCTGTGTGTCTTTGTTTGCATACTCTAAAAACCTCTTCACTTGACCCAGATATGCCTTGATGGTTTTGCTGGTATAGCCTTTGAGTGTCAATTGCTTTTTAAGATGCGTCAATGTGTTATTTGAATCAGCCGCCTGAACTTCAAGCGCTTTTTCATCTTTTGTTTTCTCCAGCGTCATGGAGTCCCAAATAATTTCTTCATCTTGAAACTCATGCATTAGTTGCGATTGACTGCCAGAAGTGTTAGGCACCAACCAGCACTTGCTTTTTGGATCCCATCTTCTGCCAGTGATTTTCTTAATGCGCTTTACTCTCTCGGGTGTGTAGGGAAAGGAAACCGATAGTTCGTCTGCATTTTTTTGAAAAATGGTTATCAAGTATGCCCCCCCTCCTGTCTCATGCTGAGCCAGCTCTCTTAAAAGCGGGTATATCTATCTTGCCCATATGCCCTCTGCTTTTATTATGCCTTAGTTATACCTGCAAATCTAGCAAACTTTGTATAAAATTCTGTATTTTATACAACTAATGAGATTTTTGTATTTGTCAACGCAAAATCCCCCCCAATATAATCGAATTGTCCTCCATTGGATAAAAGCATTATTGCTCTTTGAGCCCTTCTTTTGTTTCTTTTTAGGTCATAGAAAACCACCTCCTTTTCTGCGTTCATTCTCTCAGGTGGGAGGCGGTTGGCATAGTCATGCTTTCGGGGGAACACGTTCTAAGAATACTACTTTTTTTGAAACAGTAAGGAATATTGAGGTTTGGGGCTTCACCATTACCTATTACATCTTGCCCAGTGTTTCGTGGTTGATGAGGTTTATGGAGTTACAATGATGACGAGGAAATATGGTTAAACCTGCGCTTCTCCATCATCTCCTGAAAGGAAATGTCAAACTCCTCCACCCTAACTCTTTCCTCTTTACGAAACACGTTGTCGGCCACCCAGTAGCTGAGCTGAGAGCGTATGCTTTTTCGTAATCTGTCATATCCGGTCTGGTAACTGCCTTGACAATCCGCTGCAATTCCGGATACATGGAATGGGATTTGTTGCTAATCAACCGATCGTTTGATATGGGGATGTGATTATCCACTAAGCCTGACTCGCTATCCCTTAAGATTTTCTTTCGCGAAATCTAGACTGTCCTCAAATAGTAGCGCTAGCACTCGTTCTTATTGGCAATAGATCTTTAGAGCTTCTTGAAAAAATTCTGCGCAACCTTCTGCAATGTCATCGTAATACTTTTTGAACCGAATGTCATCGACATAGGTTTGGGCCAATCCAAGGTGTGCTTCTTTTGAGTAATGATTCCAATAGTACCCAAGCCATTCTTTGTGCAAAGCGCATGCCTTTTGGGCAGCTTCACTGGAGGGATCCTGCTGCTCAAAGGCAGCGTTTAATGCTTCTTTGATTTGCTGGGATAATGCTTGGCTTTTTTCATATTTCTCTGGTGTTAAGCCCATTATTTTGGTGTTGCTGGCATCTATAACATCGTCACCATAGGCTTCTCGGATCTCTGCTCCATATTGTTGTTCATTGTCTTCAATCATTTTCTTTTTGAAGCCTTCGAATTTTTCTTTGTCAGTCATTGTTCCTTCTCCTTTCGATGTTGCAATAGTTTTTTCCACATTGGATATCAGCAACTCTATCTGCTCTTTTTTTTCTTTTAGGGCCGACAGGTGGCCTTGCAGCAATGTGATCCCATCGTAGTCTTTTGACCAGATGATTTTTTTGATTTCGTCAAGGGGTACACCTAACTCTCGGTAGAACATTATTTGCTGAAGTACGTCAACTTCCTTTTGACCGTAAACCCGGTACCCATTACTAGGGATCCGTCGTGGAGATAAAATCTCTATCTCATCATAATATCGCAGGGTACGGGTGCTAACGCCCGCAAGTTTTGCCAGCTTGTTAATGTTATATTCCATCGTTTTCTGCTCCTTTCTTAATCATTTCGCTCTCCCTTCTGCTGTTAACCCCTTGTCTATAAGATAAACGATTACGTTACGTAAATGTCAACTCATTTTAGAAAAAATTTTTATCATTGCTAAAAGGATGAACCCAATCGCCACTACCACTATTGCAAGTAAACCTAAAACTCCCATAGTAAATGAAACTTCCTGATCCGACGATTTTTTTCAAGGCGAACTTTACTGACCTGATGAAACTCTCTATTGTGAAGGAAAATTAGCGGCTGGTGATATCCGAGAAAGCTACCGGTCTCTTTATGACTAGGAAAATAGGACAAGGCGAGTTCAAAAGATAATAAAAGGAAGGACAAGGCAAAAGTTAGGTTTACAAAGGAGCATGATAGAGGGGCTTTCGCTTTCCACCAGCTTATCTTTATTTATAGCACCAGGGCGTGGATATGGGGGGGTTGATTTTCTCAGTCATTACTCTAATATGAAAGTGAGTGAGTCAGTCATTTTTAGGTTATCATTTCAGACGGGAGGATTGATGAATGTACGAACAGTTTTATAAATTGGACCGGGAGAAACAGAAGCGGATCGTAAATGCTTCCCTTAAGGTGTTTTCGGCTGACGATTTTAAACATGCGTCAACCGACGATATAGCAGCAAAGGCCCAGATAGCTAAAGGGTCTTTGTTCCAATACTTTAAAAACAAGAAAACCCTTTACATGTTCATGTATAACTATGCATTACAGATGTTGGGAGATAAGGCTCAAGCGGAAATCAGCTATGATGAAAATGATTATTTTGAAATACGCAAAAAAAATTTAGAGATTAAGAGCATGCTATATAAGCAATATCCTTTTCTGTATCACTTTATTCTTAAAGCCCAGAAGGAAAAAGATCTTGAGTTGGCTGAGTGGATTACGAAAGTAAACAAAACATTCCAAACCAGAGTGGATCAGCAAGTATTTGCCAATGTTGATTATGAGCGATTTATGGAAGATATCGACATCGAGAACCTCAACAAGATGATATCCTGGTGTTCTGAAGGCATCTGGAATGAAGGAGAGGCAGATGGAATAGCGGTTGAAGAAATGGTTGCTCAGGCACATGAAATGTTTGACTTTTTCAAAAAAGCAACATATAAGCCAGACTATCTTGTTGTTGAAAGGGGCAAATAAATTGCGGTTTTTCGAATTAGGAGAGGAGAATAACCCAGCAATTGTGCTGATTCACGGTTATGGTGTTTCCTGGAAAATGTGGCAACCCCATATTGAGATATTAAAAAAGGATTATCGTTTAATTGTTCCTGCCCTGCCAGGGCATGACCTCGGAGAAAAATCAACTTTTCTTTCTGTGGAGGATACAGCCAGGCAGATCAACGATTACATACAAGCGAACCTTCAAGGGAAGGTGCGCGGAATGATTGGGTGTTCACTGGGAGGCACCATTGCTGTAGAAATAATGGCTCAAGGTCAGATCCAATCAGAAATCGTTATTATTGATGCGGGTCCTGTTGAGGCGATAAGCAAACCTTTAAGGCATGTCTTCGCTTGGATTCGAACTTTACAAAATAGATTGATTCGCAAAGGAAACAAGACTGTTTTGAATGCCTTAACAAACTCATACTTCACCATGGAAGCGGTTGAAGATCTCTTGAAAACGGCCGAACATATGTCTGTCGAAACTTGTCGAAACGTTCAATTTTCAGTCTTTGGTTACACGGTACCGGACACGATAGCCAAGTCTGGTGCACGTTTTGTTTATTGGTATGGTTCCAAAGAGGCCATCCTGTTAAAAAAGTCTGTTAGAACCTTTGCGAAATATGTTCCCGGTGCAACGATCCAAGTTTTTGAAGGTTACAATCATGGTGAATTAGTCGTTTCAAATCCTGATCTTTTTGTAAAAAATGCAACGATGGTCATCAACTCTAATCCTTCATAATTCATGACTTTATATATCATTGAAAAGGGGTGCCGAAGAAATGAAAATAGTATTTGAAGATTTGAATGATGAAGTTATATATAGAATCTATGATGTTGAACCGAAATATGAAAATATTTTACAGATGTGCTTTTATCAAAAGGATGGCCGAGGATATATAAAAAAATATCCGAAGAATGCAAAATACTTGGATAAAATGAAGAAGCGATATTATCAAAATGCGCAACGAATGTTTGATCAATTAGGATATTTTTGTGATGTTCCATGGGAGAAGGGATTAAAGAAATTTTGCTCGATGGTTCAAGATAGCAATATCAATTGGTGGCTAACTGGAAGTTGTGCTGCCTGCATCCGTGGAGTTGAATTAAATCCACATGATATTGATATAATGATAGATTCAAAATCAGTAGCAGAGATAACGGAGCTTTTCAAAGATTACTTAATAGAACCAATCATCAACACAAATGGATGGTTAACCAAAGACTTTGGTGTCATATTTATGGATGTCAGAATTGATATTGCATCGGATCCTTCACCTGTTTTAGATGAACCAGAACCGGTTGATTGTGGCCCGTTCGCATTAAACCATTTGGAAGTTGTAAATTGGAACGGGTTTCAGATAAAAGTACCTCCTTTAGATTTGCAGTTGAACGTAAATCGGAAAAGAGGGAGAATGGACAGAGTAAAAAAAATGGAAGAATTTTTACATCATGGAAATTAAATAAGGTTGACATCCTGTTGGTCTCTGGCCCTGAGGGGATATGAAGCAGTATGGGAGGGATTTAGTATGTTTACACTGACAAAAGAATTCTGCTCGTCATATGGAAAAATAAAATATGATGTTCAAGGGGAAGGCTCACCGATCATTCTTGTACACGGAACTCCTTGGTCATCCTTTAATTGGCGACATATCATTCCTTCGCTTAGTCAATGGTTTACTGTATTCTATTACGATCTTTTAGGTTATGGGCAGTCAGAAAAAACTGAAGGGAAAGATGTTTCACTCGGAACTCAAAGTAAGATTTTCGCAGAACTTCTTAATCATCTGGGGCTTAAAGCGCCTATTGTGGTTGGGCATGATTTTGGTGGAACCACTACTTTGCGTACGTACCTATTGGAAAAACGAGATTTTGATAAAATGATACTAATTGATCCAGTTGCAATGGCACCTTGGGGATCTCCATTTTTCTCCCATGTAAAAGAGCACGAAAAAGCTTTTCAAGGAATTCCTGGTTACATACATGAGGCTATGGTTTCTGCTTATATTCAAGGAGCAACCTATCGATCAATGGATCAAGAAACCTTGAAGGGAACAATTAAACCGTGGCTTGGTTCAACTGGTCAGAACGCATTTTATCGTCAAATTGTACAAGCAAGTGAAAGGTATACAAATGATATCGAGCCTCTTTACAGTACAATAAATCATCCAGTATTGATTGTATGGGGAGAACAAGATAATTGGATCCCAATTGAAAGAGGTCACAAATTGCATAATCAAATTAGCACATCTAAATTTATGTCGATACCTAATGCAGGACACTTGGTTCAGGAAGATGCACCAACGATACTTCTGTCACATATATTAAAATTTTTGAGAGATGAATAGAAATTGCTATTATTGTATGGTTTCACTCATCAAGTGATGGTCGATTTGACTATGGTTTCCATCTCCCTGTATTTGGAGTGCATAGTCTTAACGTTTCTGCCCAATCAGGTATAACCTATTCAAAACATCTAAGGAAGTGAAGCATGGGTAAAAAAATTAAGAAAAGCAAAATTCTCCTAACTTCAGTTGTTATTATTTTAACAACATCTTTGTTTTCAGTATGCACGAATAATGCTGTAACTACTTCGCAAATTGACTACATTAATCATAAAACACCAAATGAGTTTAATGAGTTTACTATTGTTCAAATTTCCGATGTACATAACAAAAAATTTGAAAGAGACCAGAAAGGTTTATTAAGAAAGATTAAAACAGTTGCTCCTGATATGATTGTTGTTGCAGGGGATTTAATTAACAGAGGAAAGTATGACATTGATCATGCAATGGTGTTCTTATATGGTGCGATGGAAATTGCTCCTGTCTACTATGTTTTAGGAAACCACAAAACATGGTCGGGTGATTATGGAATCATGCATCAGAAATTGCTAAACAGTCGTGTGCAGATACTTGATGACATTAAAGTTAATTGGATAGAAGCTGGAGGCAAGACAGAAATAATAGGTTTATCAGACCCGCATTTTTTCGTATCGAACGATATGGAAAGATCCAATATATTACAATTAGCAGAACATCTAGCGAATTTAATGGATGTTTCAGTTTTTCAAAGTTTATCCCATCAACCAGAGATTGTTGAGCTATATGTAGACGAAAACATAAAGATCACTTTTTCAGGGCATCCCCATGGAAGTCAGTTTAAACTACCTTTTATTGGAGAGTTAATTGCACCTGATCAAGGGTTGTTTCCGGGTCTCTGCACGCAAAATCTATCGACCCTGATTGTCAGCAGAGGACCGGGTAATAGTGTAATCCCGGTTAGAATCATAAACAAGTCGGATATTGTGGTTGTGATTTTCTGAAGGGGTTATTGAAAGATCGAAATTGCCAGTTATAAGAAGGCTAGAGCATATGTCATCAAATTTATTTTATAAGGGATTGAAATGAATGGGAGAAAGAATAATTTTTATGGTGCCTGTAATGCTTTGCGCAATCGTGTTTATTAGTATAGGGATATATTCCATCAATAAGAAAACACCAATGCATTTTTGGTCTGGAACTACGGTGAAAACAGAAGACATATCCGATACGAAAGCATATAATAAGGAAAATGGCATTATGTGGATAACATATGGCTCCACATACATCCTTTCTGCAATGGCATCATTTTTTTGGAAAAGCAGTATTGGAACGATGATTGGTGGCTTATCCGCTTCAGTTGGATTAATTATATTGATTTTTGTTTATCATCGGATCTATAAAAAATATCAAGCATAGGAGAAATGATAAAAATGTTCTCGAAAGACTTAACTGAACTGATCCAAAAGGATTATCATAATATTGCAGGGATCGTTATTCGAGACAATCAAGAAACAATTTTTGAGAATTATTTTCATGGATATACACAGAATGATACGCTACACATAGCCTCTGTTACAAAAAGCATCACATCTATTTTGATGGGAATTGCCATCGATCAGGGATTAATTCAAAACGTAGAGCAGACTGTTTTGGATTTTTTCCCGGAATATGAAGTAAAAAAAAGAGAAAAAACAATCCATAAAGTAACAATAAAGCACTTATTAACAATGACTACACCATACAAATACAAGTACGAACCGTATACAAAAGTATACTCAAGCGAAAATTGGACAAAAACGGTGTTGGATTTGTTAGGTGGTAAAACGTTAAGTGGAGATTTTAAGTATTCAACAATAGGATTACAAGTATTATCCGGAATCATTGAAAAAGCAACTGGTAAATCATTAAATGACTTTGCCGCGGAAAATCTTTTTCAGCCACTGGATATGAAGAAACCAAATAATTTAGGCATAAATAACAGAGAGGAATACACCGCTTTTCTAAAAGATAAATATGTGAACGGATGGATAATCGATCCACAAGGTACTAATACCGCGGGTTGGGGACTAACCTTGACGACAAAAGACCTGGCAAAAATCGGACAGTTATATCTGAATATGGGGAAATGGGGCAATCAACAAATTATATCGAAGGAATGGATTGAAGAAAGTACCAAAGTTCATAGCAAGTGGGGTGAACGATCCTATGGCTATCTGTGGTGGATCGTTGACGACAAGAAAAATAAATGTTTTACGGCCATAGGAGATGGTGGAAATATACTATATGTGGACGCTGGGAATAAGATAGTGGTTGCAATTACTTCTCGATTTATGCCAAGAGCTAAAGATCGGATTGAACTGATTAGAAAGCATATTGTACCACAAATCGAGATGAGAGATGACGGCAAAAGTTGAGCACGCAACCCTTCTCTGACATTTGTTCGTTTCACTATGCGGTTAAAAAAAGAAGTACAATTGATTCATAGGAGATAATAATTTGAAAAATTTTAATGAACTTTCCAAGATGGCTTACAATAATAAAGCGGACTATTATAATGAAACTATTGATGGGAAGTTTACATTGAAATTTAAAAGACTGTTATGTGAAAACATAGTCGTAAAAGATCACAGTAAAATCTTAGACATCGCTTGTGGTAATGGAACACTATTGAAGATGTTGTCGCAGGAGAATACGTTTAATGGATATGGCATTGATATTTCTGATAAAATGATCAAGAATGCATCAAAGATTTGTTCTGAAATGGTATTCAAAGTAGCTGGATGTGAAAAAATCCCTTTTGAAGCAGGGTTTTTTGATGTAATAACTGTTTGTGCAGCATATCATCATTTTCCAGATACGAAGGCTTTTGCAAAGGAACTTTCCAGAGTGATTAAAAACCATGGATTTATATACATAGCAGATATTTATTTGCCAACACCTTTGAGAGTTATTATTAATCCATTTGTACCATTATCCAAAGAAGGAGACGTAAAGTTCTATTCACCGCAAGAAATAATGAACAATTTGCAAGTTCATGGTTTCAGACAGATTCGTATCATAAAGAAGGGATACATTCAAATGATATGTATGCAAAAATACATGTGAATGGTGACGTTATAGTCAGGATAATATGGATCGCAGGCGTTCGAAAAAGGGACCTGTTCCCAGATCGGTAATTGAAATGGAAGCTCACATAACCGTCCGGTTATCGTCCGGGGATCACCTGACGAAAAAATTAGAAGGAGGCATTATGATGAAAAAACTCTTTGTCAAAGACTATCACCAATTAAGCCTGACGGCTTTTGATTTGTTTCTTCAGGAATTTCAGGATAATCCGGCAGGTACTTTTGGTTTTGCCACTGGTTCTACTCCTATTGGATTCTATCAACGTATCCTGGAGGATCATGCCCTCTATCAAACCGACTATTCCAACATAAAAACCTTTAATCTCGATGAATACGTGGGGCTCGATGAACACCAGCCCCAGAGTTATCATCACTTTATGCGCCATCAGCTTTTTAATCCACTGGGGATTGGTAGAGAGCAGGTCCATATCCCAAAAGGAAATGCTGAAGACCTCCAAAAGGAATGTACACGCTATGAGTCCTTGCTATCCTCCAACCCCATCGATCTTCAGATTCTTGGAATTGGTGAAAATGGCCATATTGGTTTTAATGAACCAGGAACCACTTTTGAGTCAGGGGTTCATATAACTACCCTTAAAGAGAGTACTCGCCAGGCGAATAGTCGTTTTTTTGACTCCATCCACGAAGTTCCTACACAAGCCATTACCATGGGCATCCAAAATATTCTTCATGCTAAGAAAATCCTGGTGTTGGTTTCTGGTTCTTCCAAGGCTCCTATTCTCAAAGAAATATTTCATCATCCTGTCACCACCAAGATTCCTGCCAGCGCTCTGCATCATCATCCAGATACTACGTTTATCATTGATGAAAAAGCGGCTGTATCTTTATCTGATGACTAGCAGCGGTAATCAATCCCAGCCACAGATGCCCTTGAAAAACACTATCCATAAAGGCTTCCTCTAAAACGACTTTAATTACCCTTGCCGATAGAGGGAGCATCTTTTTCTAATCAATCACTGGATTGCCTTCCATTCAGTTCCTTTTTTATGCTTCTCCAGTCTGGTAAAAAGTTGTCCATGTAGGACTTAAACCGCTCATTATGGTACCTTTCCAATAAATGAGTCATCTCATGAACAACTATATACTCTAGACAGCGGGGATGCTTTTTTCCCAAATCGAGATTAATCCATATTCTCTTATCTCTGATGTTGCAGGTGCCCCATCTGGTTTTCATTCGCTTAACGCCCCAATCTTCTACCTTTACTCCCATAACAGGTTCCCATTTCCGGATCAGTTCTGGTATTTTCTCTTTCAGATATTTTCGATAAAACTCTTGCATGATCTTCTCCCGCTTGCTTTTATCCTTACCGGGACGTACATAAAGATCCAGTTCCTTTTTCCTGTTCCCGATCTCTACTCGTTGCTTTTCTTTATGATCTTCAATGATATTGAGTGAATAGCTTTCGCCGGCAACATAATGGCTTTCTCCTGCTATGTAATCCTTCGGAAAACTTTGCTCCTGATTCTCCAAACGATGTTGCTGTTTTTTAATCCAGGGCACTCTGGAAGTCAGAAAAAACCGCAGGGCTTCTTCATCAACCCCTTTAGGTACTGAAAGCCTTACCCTTCCATCTGGTGGATGAACTGATAAATTCATATTTTTGATTTTTTTTCGTAAGATCTCTACCTTCAGTTCATCAATGAATAAAAAAGAAGTTTTTGTCCTCTTTTTCATAGCTTTTTCACCTTATTTCTACCTATTTTGATCTGTTTTGATCTGTTTTGATCTGTTTTGATTTGTTTTGATTTGTTGCTAGTCATTTTTAAGCTTCTATGATACTTTCAACTATTAGGGCAATAAAGGATTCTTGCAATCCTCTAGTATGTTTCGCAGTGTTTTTTCAAACTCCTGATCTTTGCTTTTATCCCGTTTTTTGGGCTTTGATGTGTAAATTCCCTGATTTCTTAGTTTTCGGTTGATATGACGGCTAGAAAGCATTCCGTCGATATTCTGGTGGTCCATTACCAGGCCATTCTGATTCAGGGTGATAGCGCCTCTTCCCAGACACATGGCTGCTAGCCCCTGATCTTGTGTGATGACGATATCGCCTTTTGAAAGGCGGTTGACAATATAATAATCGGCGCTGTCGCTGGTAATGTCTACTGTCACTACTTCTGCATAGTCATCTTCCAGAACATGGGCATGGTTTTTGACTAATGTAATGGGTACCTGAAACTCTTTTGCCAAATTGATGGCTATCTTTACCACCGGACATCCGTCTGCATCCACTAATATTCTTCTCATCGTCCACCTTCTTCGTTTTTCTTCCACCGATAATTGGCTCCTACCATAGATGAAATCATGGTTGCTAAAAAGACAAGAACCATCAGGCTAATATCTCCTGTCTCACCAATGCCGTTATTTTGTCCAGTGGTCAGATGCCTGAAAAAAAAGACGCCTGCTGTTATCATAGCCGCATTTCGCATGCCTATTGTTACGATAAATCTTGTTTTTCCTGCTTTTCTTTCATCGTCCCAGGAATTAAATGAATTGTCTTCCAGTTTTCTCATTTTATGCCTCCAGTAATTTAGGGACCACTTTTTATGGTCTGTGTTTTCATACACTACTTTGCACTACTTTACACTACTTTACACTATTTTTTGCCTTTGCTTTTGTTCTTGTTCTTGCTCTTACCTTGACCTTGCCTTGACCTTGCCTTGACCTTGTTTTACAAACAGGATATCATGCATGATCCTCATAGTCACGATGTCTTTTTTGATTGTGAGCCACCAAATCTTTTCTTTGCTTATTTTTCAAGTGGCTTCATTTCTGATAAAATCAAATTAGCAGGCAAATAAGTAAATTATTCAAGCCTGACCCCATTGACTGCTGACCCCATTGACTGCTGACCCCATTGACTGCTGACCCCATTGACTGCTGACCCCATTGAAATTACTAAATCAATTTCATCTCAAAACTTGGGGGATTCGCTAAATGTTTCTTTACTGTACACAGTTCCATAGACTTCTGCATCGCTTTCTTGTACTTGTCAGGGAATCCCTCAGGAAGAGCCAAGCTAAGTGTCATTTTCCCTATAAGTCCCGTTTCCGAGTCTCTTTCTCCGTCTAGCTCAAGCTTAAGGCCTTCAGTGCTAAGTTCCTTGCTTTGACAAAAGCTCACAGCGTATATACCTGCGCAGGTTGCTATGGAAGCTAGAAAAAGATCAAACGGAGACGGTGCCGAGTTCTCTCCTTCAGCAGCTACGGGCTGGTCTGTATGGATTGTAAATCCTTTCATATGTGCGTCGACTTTTTTCCCACCTGGGAAACTAACTTCTACCATTGCCATATAATCACCTCATCTTTAATTTTGTCCACCTATATGATACCTAAATTCCACGTCCTTTTACGATAATCATTGCAATTCAATGTTTTCGCATACCCTACAAAGAATTTAAGTAGTTACTTCTACATTATAACATTTCATGCACCCCTTTCAATGACGACACTATAAGTATTCAAATAGCTCTTAACTTTGAAAATGTTTCATAAGCCCCTTATTAAAGCTACTTTAGAACAGAAATGTTCTGGTCATTCTTTTCAAAAATCAATATAGACATTTTTCATATACTTCCCCATAAGGATATTTTCCTGACAGCTTCATAATCACAGACCTAGCCTTTTTGATAATTTTAGCATCAAAAAAACCTACTTCGCAGGGCAAAAAACATATAAGCAGGCACTGTTTTGCAGCAAGATTATCAATTCTTATTGGTTGTGATATAATAAAAAAGCAATATATCCCAAAGGAGTTGGTCAGATGAAGAATATTTACTTTCTATTTGTTTTAATTGCGTTGCTCATATTCACTGGTTGTTCAAGCAGTAATAATCCCGCTTCGGAAGATTTGCCAGAAGAGGTCAACGGCCTGGAAACAGAAGAAGTTCCACCAGAAGAACAATTGGATGAAGAAATGGAAGAAATGGAAGAAGTAAGTCCTGTTGATATGATTGAAATTGGTCAGCAAATAGAAGAAAAAACGAATGTGACCGTAGATGAAAGCATGCTGAGAATCATAGAAAAAGAAAACCCCGAAGGCATCCAATTGGCTAATGATATCTTTCAAACTGATTGGTACAACAAGTCAATAGGAGCTTATTTCCGAAAAGCCGACCCAGGCGACGGCCACCTTGGAGAAGTATTTCTCGTAGAAGAAACAGGTATGAGAACGGGCATTATTTTTAGTAATATGATTTTTGAATATGTACCACTTCTCTCGCAAGAAAAAGAAAACAGCACCATTTTCATCATGAATCGAATAGAATTAGCTCTGTCTGAATATGACGAAGAAATAACAGAAATCGTAGCGTTGGATATAGTAAACGAAAAGGAAGAATATTTGATTGTTCGAGCCCTCAACCCTGATGGCAGTGAAGTGCGAGAGACAACATATGAGTACATTGCACCTAATTTAGATCAATTCAATGAAGTGATTTTCGATTATTTAGATTAAAGTTACGTTGAAGATCAATGACGCTTAAAGTTAGTAAATTAGTAAATAAGTAAATTATTCAAGCCTGACCCCACTAGTCTTAAAAAGGAGGCCGATGGTTACACCGGCCTCCTTTTGCTTTTAGGTCATTGTTTCTTCTTTTATTGCCTGCATTGCCTGAAGATTACTCTGTGATTAATTCTAAAGCTACTGGAATGTAGCTTTCTACTTCTTCTCCTGCCAACAGGGCAACGGCTGTTTCAATTCCCAGAGATCCAATAAGCTCTGGTTGCTGTGCAACAGTTGCGGCCATTTGACCTTCTGCAACGGCTGCCTGAGCATCGTCGGTCGCGTCAAAACCTACTACCATGATTTCTCGGCCGGATGCTTCGATGGCTTGTAAGGCACCTAAAGCCATTTCGTCATTGTGTGCAAATACAGCATCAATGGTTTCTTCGGCTTCCAATATATTTTCCATAACGCTAAGACCTTCTTCTCGGTTGAAGTTAGCGGTTTGGCGTGCAACTACTTCAATATCAGTTCCTTCAACAGCGGCGTTAAAACCGGCTCCTCGATCTCTTGCAGCAGAAGCTCCTGGAACGCCTTCTAATTCAACTACGTTTCCTTCGCCTGCCAGCTGCTCAACTATAAACTGTCCAGCCATTTCTCCTCCGGCTACGTTATCAGAAGCTACGTGAGCTACCACTTCGCCACCTTCCGCACTTCTGTCTAAGGTGATCACAGGGATGTTGGCTTCGTTGGCCATTTGAATAGCGCTTTCTACCGCATCACTGTCCACTGGGTTGATGAGGATCGCAGCTACTTCTTGTTGCACCAGGTCTTCCACATTAGACAGTTCCTGAGCGGAATCGTCTCTGGAATCCAGTACGATTAAGTTGTAACCAAGGGCTTGTGCGGCTTCTTCAGCTCCTTCTTCTAAGGAAACAAAGAATGGGTTGTTCAGCGTGGAGATGACAAGACCAATATCTCCTGTTGCTTCTTCAACGGTGTCTACTTCCTGCTCTACTTCTACATCTACTTCTGGTGCTTCTTCGGCGGTGTCTCCACCACAACCTGCTAGTACTCCCAGTAAAAGTACCAGGATTCCTCCTACAGCTAAAAGCTTCTTAAACTTTCTCATTTCTTATGTTACCCCCTTTTTTTTATAAAAAGCTGATGAATTAATCAGCCTTTTTACGATCTAATAAGACAGCAATCAGAATAACTACGCCCCGAACCACCAGTTGGTAGTAGGAGGATACATTCAATAAGTTCAGCCCATTGTTGAGAACGCCAATAATAGTGGCTCCGATAAAGGTTCCGAAGATGCTTCCGATTCCTCCAGCAAGACTGGTTCCTCCAATAACCACGGCGGCAATAGCGTCCAGTTCTGCTCCGTCACCTATCGTAGGTGGTGCAGAGCCTAGTCGAGAAATAATGATCATTGCTGCCAATGCGGCTGTAAACCCGGATAGTGTATAGGCAAACAACTTGATTCGGTCTGTATGGATTCCTGTTAAGCGAGCCGCCTCTTCGTTGCTTCCAGTAGCGTAAATGTATCGGCCCTGCCTGGTTTGTGTCAAAATATAGTAAGCAAACAAAAAGGTGATGATGGTTAGAATTACCGGTACTGGCACCACACCCACCATGCCTCTGCCAATAAAGTGAAAACCTTCATCCAAGCCGCTGATGGGTCGTCCACCGCTAATGACCAGCGTTCCCCCTCTGGCCATGGTCATCATGGCTAAGGTAGCAATAAAGGGTGGTACTTTCCCTTTGGTAATAACCAGTCCATTGATAAATCCTAACCCACTGCCGGCCAATAGTCCGATGATCATCGCCATCGGTGCCGGTAAGCCCATTTGGGATACGAGGGCGGCACTGACACCGGAAAAGGCCAGAATAGAGCCTACGGATAAGTCGATGCCTCCGGTTAAAATAACGAAGGTTAACCCTACGGCCATAATAGCGTTTAAGGAGGTCTGCCTAAGAACGTTAAACAGGTTGGTGACGGTGAGAAACCTGGGTGTCAGAAAGCTCAGCACCACACAAATTAACACTAAGCCAATAATGGATTGAAATTTCAACAAATTGGTTTTCAGATCGTCTTTTTTCATATGCTCTTTCCATGCGGTCAGCTTAGCGTTTATACGGCTCACGAAATCCCTCCTACAGCACGTTCCATAATTTTTTCCTGAGTGGCTTCTTCATGATGAAACTCTCCGGTTATCCGTCCTTTATGCATAGTAAGAATTCGGTCACTAATGCCCATGACTTCTGGCAGTTCGGAAGAGATCATGATAATGGTCACGTCTTTTTGTTTCAGCTCATTAATCAGATGATAGATTTCTACTTTTGCTCCTACATCTACCCCTCTGGTGGGTTCATCTAAAATCAATACTTTTGGATTGGTCATTAACCATTTGGCAAAAACCAGTTTTTGCTGATTGCCACCGCTTAAATTTTTCACTTTTTGAGCAATGCTTGGGGTTTTCACCCGAAGTTTATCAATGTATTCCTGGACGGCTTTTTTCTCTTCTGCTTTTTTTAACCGACCAGTAGCGGTGGTAAGTTCGCCCAGAGAGGCCAGTGTTACATTGCGATATACTTCGTGTTCCAGAAAAAGGCCTTCTGATTTTCTGTTTTCTGATAGGTAAACGATTCCTTTATCGATGGCGTCTTTTGGTTTTTTGATCTTTACAGGACACCCTTCCAACTGTATTTCGCCTTCATAGGGATAAACCCCAAAAATGGTTTTGCAAAGTTCTGTCCGTCCAGCTCCCATCAATCCGAAAACACCAAGCACTTCTCCCTTTCTGGCTACCAGATCAATTTCATAAACATGTCCTGGCGCTGTAACGCCTTTAAGCTCCAGGATGGGGTTTTCCGGTTTAGGTGCCACCCAGGGAAATTTATCTTCCAGGTTTCGACCCACCATCATATGAATCAGTTGATCCGTGTTGACTTCTGAAACGGCTTTGGTCCCCACATGGCTGCCGTCTCGTAAAACATGGATCCGATCAGCAATTTGAAAGATTTCTTCCAGTTTATGACTGATATAAATAATGCCTTTGCCTGCTTTCCGTAAGGCGTTGATCACCTGAAACAGGGTTTTGGCTTCCTGTGGTGTCAGTGCGTCTGTTGGTTCGTCCATGATAATGATTCGACAGTTCATGGACAGTATTCTGGCAATTTCGACCATCTGTTGAATTCCAATGCTTAGGTTTTTCACCGGACGGGTCACATCGATACCGGTGATTCCCAGTTCCGTCAACCATTTTTCACTTTCCTGGCTTAAATACTGCCAGTCGATTTTTTTGGTGATGGGATGAACTTTCTCTCTTCCCAGAAAAATGTTTTCCCGAATAGATAGATGAGGAATTAAGCTAAGTTCCTGATGAATAATGCCAATTCCCCGAGCCATGGCTTCCTGTGGGGATGTAATGGACACCGGCTGTCCATCGATCAGAAAGGTTCCTTCATCGGCCTGATAAACACCACTTAGGATTTTCATCAAGGTGGATTTACCAGCACCATTTTCTCCTAAAAGGGCGAGTACTTCTCCCTTATTTAAGTCCAGGCTTACCCGATCCAAGGCCCGTACACCGGGAAAGCTTTTGCTGATTGCTTGCATCTCCAGTAAAGCCATTTAAAACACCACGCCGGATTTCAAAATAACATTTGCAAAAGGTGTGTATTCTCCGGTTCTGACAATGGCTTTGGATTTAGCCGCTTCCAGCTTTAGATTTTCATGAATCACTTCCCGAATATGGATCTTTGGATTATGCTTTTTAAGACAACTCAGGATTTCTTCATAAAAAACCGGATTGCTTTCTTTGGTTTCATTGGCAATGGTGACTTCTTCCACCTGTAACTCAGTCAAAACGGCTTCCAAGGTTTCCATAAACCGTGGCACATCTTTTTTCAATGCCAAATCGATGCGTTTTACCTGATCTCCTACAGGGAAACCGGCATCCACAATGGTTAATCTCTCCGTATGGCCCATTTCGGCAATAACGCCGGAAATATGGCTGTTGATTAAGGCTGCTTTTTTCATGGAACATGCTCCTCTCTCTTAGGAAATGTTAAGGGGACGGTTGGCTTTTTCTTTCAGCTACAGATTCTCTGATCAGCAGTTCTGGTTTTAAGATCACTTGCCTTTTCTCTAATTTTTTTCCTTCTATCAGGCGAATTAACATATCCGTAGCCATTTTTCCCATTTCATAGGAAGGCTGATGGATGGTGGTTAAGGCTGGATCGATCAGTCTGGAAATCTGAATATTATCAAAACCCAGCACGGAAATATCTTCTGGTACTTTCAGTTGACGGTTTTTAATAGATCGCATAGCTCCGACGGCCATTAAATCGTTGGCGGCCATAACAGCCGTGAAGTTTCGGTCTTTTTCCAATAGCTCAGTGATGCCTTTTTCACCGGTTTCGGCTTTATAGTCTCCGTAGTAGATAAGCTGTGGGTTAACGGTTATTCCAACATTTTGAAGGGCGGCCATGTACCCTTCCAGCCTTTCTTTTCCAACCAGAGAGGTTTCCGGACCGGAGAGGTAGGCTATTTTCCGATGACCTTGCTTCAGTAAATAATTGACTCCCAGCATCACACCCTGATACCCACAGGTATAAACGCTAGGAAAATCAAAGGGACTGGCAGCGGCCCGATCCAGTAATACCAGGGGTAATTTAAGTTTTTCTAATAAGAGGCCATGCTCTTCTGTGGTTCGGGTGGAACTGGTTAAAATAATGCCATCCACATATTTTTTCTGTAACATCTCTAAATAGAGCTTTTCTTTTTTCTGATTATTATCGGTATTGCAAAGAATGATATTGTAATTTCGATGATTTCCGGTATCTTCGATAGCCCGAACCACCTGGGGGAAAAAGGGATTGGTGATATCGGGAATAATAAGGCCAAGGGTATTCGTTTTTTTGGTGATAAGCCCTCGGGCCAAATAGTTGGGCTTGTAGTCCAATTCTTCGGCAATCCTTAAAATGCGTTCCTTGGTTTCCTTTTTAATGCCAATTTCTTTTTGGTTTAGCACCTGAGAAACCGTTGTAATGGAAACGCCTGCTTTCTTTGCAATGTCCTTAATAGTAATCATTGGATAAGCCCCTTATACGGTAACTAAAACCTTTTAGTCATTTAAAATTAGCACAGCCCTTCCCATTAGTCAAGACGAAATAATCAGCGATGTAGTGATTCTATGATGATCTTTCTTAGGATAAATCTAAAAACCTCGCCTTAGCAAAGCAACCATGGCGAGGTTTTAAAGAAGCGATTAATATTCGTATACTTTCTGATATTCACTTGGATTTTTTATCATGGTAAAATCGTTTCCATGCTGCTGATAAACTGCATCTACGGTGGAATCGATGATATGCCATTTGCCGTTTAGGTATACTTCGTTCCAGGCATGATATTCATCAACGTGAGAAGTATATCCTTTCACCAGTTTAACAGGGATGGCTTCGCTTCGTTTCATGGCGGCCAAAAGAGACGAATAATCATAACAGATACCTTTTTTCACCCTATAAGTTTGAACGATATCCGGCAAATACGTTGAAGTAAGCGTCGGGATCTTATCAAAATCATACCGGTAGTTATTGATTATATATTCATAAACGGTTTGGATTTGTTGGTCTTTGCTGGTTTTATCACCAATCATCCGTGCACTGTTCTGTATCGGTGGATCTTCTGATGCCCAGCGAATTTCCTGAATCGAGTTAAGAAAAACCAGGTTTGGATCTTCTAAAGCCAGGTTCACTTGCGTACTATCCACAAAACTGTACCGGTTCCCGCCTATGTTTTGAACCACGTCTATCTTATAAGTTCCGTTGCCCATTTGTAACGGAAAACTATCCACGGTGCCATCCGGTTTTAATTGATAGGTATATCGCTGATCACCTTTTGTAATCATCACTCTTAAAGGTCGGTCATGGGAAGCATTGTAATGAACATGAACAACCCCCCTATCCAGATCACTGGTATCAAAAACAGGACCGGAAGCTTCTGCTTTCAGCGGATTCACCACCATAAACCCCATTATCAACAGCATGATTATCCATTTTCTCATGGTTACCACCTTCTTTATTTTATCCCTTATTTTATACCTTGTTTTATACCTTGTTTTATTCATTGGACTAGATTTCTAAGTTTCTATGAGTTTACATAATATTATACTATTTTTTTACCCCGCTGTCACCTAAATAAACCTTACAAATTCATGACGAAAAGCCACGTAAATATTTCTTTAAGACTTCTGGATGAACACAGTGAGTCAGAGCATCTTCTCGATGTATTTTATCTTCCTCCACCAATTTTGCCAGGCTTATATCCATGCTGATCATGCCTTGAGCCTTACCGGTCTGAATAGCGGCATCTATTTGTGGAATTTTACCATCACGGATCATGTTTCGAATAGCACCGTTGACAATTAAGATTTCAAAGGCTGGCACCAATCCACCTTCTTTTGACGGCATTAATTGTTGCGATACAACGGCATATAAGACAGTCGACAACTGTACTCTTATTTGATCTTGTTGATTGGCAGGAAAAGCATCGATAATTCGATCGATGGATTTAGCTGCTCCTACTGTATGCAAAGTAGAAAACACTAAATGACCGGTTTCAGCCGCCGTTAAGGCAATGGAAATGGTTTCATGATCCCTCATTTCGCCCACTTGGATAACATCGGGAGCTTGTCGAAGGGCGGAGCGCAAGGCTTTGGCATAGCTTTTGGTGTCCATGCCAATTTCCCGTTGATCTACCAGGCTTTTTTGATGCCGATGCAGGTATTCAATCGGATCTTCCAGGGTTAAGATATGGCATTCCCTGTTTTGGTTAATTAAATGAATAATAGCTGAAAGGGTGGTGGATTTTCCGCTGCCTGTTGGCCCTGTCACCAAAATCAAACCTTTTTTTCGTTGATAAAAATCCAGAATGCCAGAAGGAATTCCCAGAGCTTCTGGGTCTGGCTGCTCAAAGCTAAGTACCCGGATGGCCGCCGCACTGGTACTACGTTGAGTATAAGCGGCTACACGAAATCGTCCAATACCGGAGAGCGAAACCGAAAAGTCTTTTTCTCCATTTTCTATAAATTCTTCGTAATGTTTTTCTTTATGAAAAAGGCTTTTCACCAGTTTTTCCGTATCTTCCGGTCTCAAACAATCATTTTCCATAGGCCTGAACCGTCCATTAATCTTTAGTGTAGGAGGCCTGCCTACCGTAATAAATAAATCGGATGCTTCTTCCTTTACCGCTATTTCTAAAAGTGTTTCTGCATCATGCATCAATTAATCCACCTCCACGTCCCAAAACAGGATGCCATCATCATACTCAAAAATTTCCGGAATGCTTCGCCAGCTTGTTATATTGATTTCCGGCGGTGCCTGTAGTTGAGCTATTACCTTAAATTCTACCAGAAAATCCTGGGTTTTGCCTTCTTTATCGGCTAAAACAAGAATTTCTCCTGCAAAAAAGGCTGATTCCGATGAAGTATCTCTTGTTTTTAAGGATGGCTCCAAGCTAACCGTTTCAAGAAGGGAGATTTCTTCTAATGTTTTCATAGCATCCTGGTAAAAAACCATATGCCAGTTATTGGTTTCATCCTTTTCGCCGTTTTCCTCCTTTTCATGATTCACCTTCTCCCAGGCTGTATGAAGAGCTTGGTGTGTAAGAAATAATTTTTCTGACGCCTGACTTTCCTGCTGATAATGATGTTCTGTCCATTCAGCATTACGACGGGCAATGGCTAGTCCTGAATAAGAAGCCATCATGGAGAAAACGCCCAACAACATGAGGGTCATCACCATCATGATCACCATTACCGTTGCACTTCCCCTTCGGGAGGCGGCGTTTCCTGTTTCCCTTAGGTTGTTATCTTTATTCCTATGCGTAGGCTTTTTTCTCATCAGAAACCCTCCTGTTAGGGTAAATAGCGGGTGGTACTTATTTGGTAAATCAACGGATTTTTTTCAGTTTCTAGTAGATAGGAACCAATTTTTTCAGATTTCAGTGTCAGGCGTACAAGCTGACTTCCTTCCAACAGAAGAATTTCCTGTGGTTCAAGAAAGATTTGTATTCGAAATGCGGCCTCTGGTGTCAACCCGTCATCTGCCAGGCTTCTTTCTACTGGTTGCCAGGTTGCATCTAAATAGAGGGTTGCCCTTTTGATGCCATTTTCTTCTTCAACATCAGCAAAGAGCATCCTTTCATGCCGTAAAAAATCATCGATTGAATTCGTAGCATCTAAAAGATGAATGTATTGATTGGTTTTGAATACACTATTGTCCAGATCTTCTGCTTTTTCGTTTAACCGGCTGGAAGTTACCAGTACCTGCAATACGTATACGCTGATAAGCGCCAAGATCCCCACTGCAATGATTACTTCAATCAAGGAAAACCCTTCCTGTTTTTTAGTCATTGCCTTCACCCCTGTTTTTTTGGGCTGTCTCTAGACTGTCTCCCTCTACTGTCTTTCCTTCGGTTTTGATGTGATAAAACCATTCTAAGCGTCGAACATCTTCGGACGGATATCCTTCATCCGTCTCCAGATTATGACCAACAGACAACCATAGTCCACCTAATACTGGGTCTTTTTCAACATCAAAAAAATCTATTTCAGTAATGATATAACTAAAATCTTGCCGCCGTTCCTGACCCGGACTGATAATAATTTCTTTTAGCTTCCCATCTTCCTGATAAATCCAGTTTTCAAAAATCTCTCCAAAATAGACTTCTTCAATCACTAAGGCTTCCGAGGGTAATGCTGGATCTGTTCGAAGGCTGACGGCACCGGCCTTGTCGTTTTGACGAAGTCTGGTATTGATATAGGATGCCGCTACTCGCCGCTGTGATTGTTGATCCTGACGGTCTACCATTCGATGAGTCGCTTCATTACTGGCGATAATGAGGGTGAAGGTGCCCAGCCCTAAAAACACCAGCAGCGCCATGACCAGTATCAATTCTATCAGAGAGTAGCCTTGCGGTTGACGGATCTTGTTCATTTTTATCGCCTCCCTTATAAAAGGAAACCAGGATTCGCTGCCGTCCTTAGTTCCATCGTCGATAAACTCCTATTTGTGGCATAATATTCGATCCAATGATTTCATAATGATAAAAATAGGCGTCCCGATTCAGTACCAGCCCATAATGTTCTTCCAGATACTCTAAGTCCGGCGGATAGCTGCCTTCCAGAGCATAGCACTGAACAGCAGCTCTTTTAACAGCTTCTGTGATATGATGCAGGCTTTCTTCTCCGGCTTGGTTCAAGTCTCTGTGGATGCTGCTAAACAAGGTGACTGTCACCACCAGGATGATCAGTAAAGAGATCCCGATACCTGCTTTTTCCGTTTTCATCTTATGATCCCTCCTGCTACATGCTTCCGGCTATACTAATACGGTTAAAAAATCCTTCATCGCTTTCATAGCTTTTATCCGATGGTGGAAATGATTTGAATCAATGGGAGCATTACGGTCAGTAAAATAATCCCTACAATAAGAGAAAGGATCGTTACCAAGGTTGGCTCCACTGCAACCGTTATTTTTTTAAGAGCTCTGCTGGATTCCTGTTGATAAAGATCAGCGCTTCTTTTCAGAAAACCTTCCATTTCACCGGTTTGATTTCCCATACGAATCATCTGAATCATCATTTTCGGCAGTAAACTCATTTCTTCCATCGCCTGTGCTATATCCATGCCTTCACTAATTTTATGACGGCAGGCTTCCATCTTTTGTTTGGCATATTCGTTCCCTATGGCTGATGTTGACAAATGGAGGGCATCATCAAAAGCAAGTCCGGCTGAAACCAGCATATGAAGGGCGTGACTCAGACGAAAAGCCAACCATTGTCTGTTAACGGATCCAAAAACCGGAAGATGGTATTTCCATCGGTCTATTGTAACGTTTTTTCCTTTGTTTCTTCCAAAGATTAGAAGAGCCAATGCCAGTCCCATCAAAAGGAGTACCAATATCCCCAGATTATTTCTTAAGCTTTGGCTTAGGTTTATCATCATTTGTGTGCTGCCGGAAATATCTCCGCCAATTCCTAGTAATATCTGATGAAACAAAGGAATCACCTGAAGGACTAAAATAAGTACCACCGCTCCCATCAGAACGGATAAGATAAGGGGGTAAGCAACGGCGTTTTTCATTTCTTTTTCCATTTCTTCCTGTTTTTCGTAATAATCAGATAAGCGATAGGTTTCTTCATCCAGAGTACCCGCTTCTTCTGCAATACGAAGCATTCCTTTCAGGTAAGCCGGAAAAAAGGGTTGTTTCTCCAAGGCTTCCGAAAGTTTTTTTCCTTCTTTAATTTCTTCTTGAATTTCCTGGGCAGCCTGTTTGAGTTGTGGCTCTTTTATTTCAGCTGAAAGAATTTTCAGCCCGTCCAGAAGCGGAATACCGGATCGGTAGACAACGGATAATTGATAACAAAATAACGAGAGAAGCCCTGATTTCATCTTTTCACCTCCAAAATTAATACGACAGTACTAGTCATTTTTCTGAAACAAAATTCTCTAAAACACAGTTGTTATGCTTCATATCTACCCCCTTCCCCCAGGCTTAAGCAAAGAATCCTGCTGATCAACAGGAGTGTTTGTGGCAATTGTCGTCGGATAAAAAAACAGCCTGGCCATTCTTTGGAAAAAATCCTTGTTGTGATACAATCAAAACGAGTACCATCAACATACTACTTACGCCTTGGGAGGACTGTTCATGGAAGAGAAAAAAGGATTTTGGGAAGATATTGGTTCAAATTCAGGCATCATTGTTTTTTTACTCTTATTATTGATGCAAATGTATCGCTTGGATCTTCAGGTAAGCCGTATTGATAATCAGCTGCACCACCTTGTTGGCTCCAATGAAATAGCAATGCTTTCTCATGAAATTCAACAACTTAATCAGGAAGAAGCCATGATTTTTAACGAAAGCTGGTCTGTGAATGCCGTTGATCTGGAAAAGCAACTGATCACCCTTCATTATGAATGGTCTTTGCGAGAAGTATGGGAAGATGCACAAATCGGGTTACAGCTGTTGGAACTTGAGAGAAATCAAGGATTTTCTCAGGAGCAGGGTGTACATCAGTGGACAATAAAAGAAGCGGAAATGGTAGGGTTAAACCGTTTTCAGGCGGAAATAGAGGTTTCTCCGGCTCATGATTATCAAGTTCAACCTTTTTCAAAGGGTGCTGCTACCACCTTGAACCGGCCCAGCTCTGTCCCTTACTACTTATACCAGCCACCAAACCCCTCTATTACCACTTATTCCATTCATCACAGTAATGAACCAAATTATCAGACCGGAGATAAATATATAGGCTTTCGGCTGGACGAACAAAGTGCTTCCAATGGTCTTTGGGAAGAATATCCGGAGTTAAGGTATCTTCCTAAAACCGTCGAAGCTGAATTTCGGATGAATGGTAAAGTGTTTCAACAAGCTTTAAGAGAAGAAGAGGAGGAATCGCTGATAGGTGGTGAGCCTTCTGGCGAAACCCTGTGGATCCTTGATTTTCCTGCTCATAAAGGCAGTGCTGCTTTTGAGAATCTGATACTGACGGTGGAATATCACAACGGCATTCGCCTTTCTTATGATAAATCAGAAGAACTATATTTATTTTTGCCGGAGGTTATGTAAAAAACCATCCCTTCCAACCTTAAAGACCTGACGCTTGGTTTCGTGTCTTTGAGGCTGGAGGGATGGTTTAATGATCCAAAATCTCTTCTCTCCCTACCACTACAAATCTTCCAGTATCATCATGATAAGAACAGGTAACCAGCGTAATAAACCGGTCAGAAAAATCAACGTCGAAATCAACGTCGGTGCTGATCTTATGAAGAGAAACCCTTTGCACCTGATCTATAAAGTCATCCAACTCCGTCTGTTTCTCAAACTCCAGATACTCATACCATGGAAAATCATTGCGAAGCATATGCAACTCTGAATAAAATGCCCCAATAACGTGAAATTCTTTCTCTTCATAAAGTGTGATCCACTGTATTATCCTGTTCTCCTTAAAAAAAGTCTCATCTGTATATCTCAGAAGATCAGAAAACATACTGCCGTCTTTCATGTGATGGCCATAAATAATATAGTTTGAATGATTATCCTTAAATCGGCCATCGAGAAACGGTGTCCCTCTAGTAGTTTTTTTCTGATAAAAATCCCTGTTGATATAATATTCCGGGTCTTGCGGTGTAAACATCACCGGAAAGTCAATTTGTGTTCCTTCTACTCGTATCCACCCAAAAATATCTTCATTCTCATTCATCAAGCTTTCTATAAACGGTACCCGGCTAGTCTCTTGATGAACCAATGATAATGCTAGTTTTTCTATCTCTTTCTTGTCTTTTTGATCTGTCCTATGTTCTTCCTTCATCATCTCAAAGGTCTCTTGGGTTACATATGCTTCTTGATAGTATTGAAAAAGCAAAATACTGTAGTAACATGCGATGAGAATGCATCCACAGCCAGCCATTTTTTTGATATGCTTCTTCAGCAATTCTTTACATCTCCATTTCTTTCATTCTTAAATATCCAAAAAGCACTCAAAAGTGACCATATCACCATCACATACCATCTAGCAATTGGTGTCGAATCTCCTGTTTGCGGCAATCTTGGACCACCAATCCGAATGCCATTTTCATCTATATAAAATGACTGTCCATCTTCTGTTGTCATTTTCGTATATCTTCCTAATGCAACACCATGTGGATCCTCAAGTATAAAATAAGAAGGTCCACTTTCTGGATCTGGAGGAACTATAAATTTTGGTATTTCCGGATCCGGATCGACTGGCTCTGGATCTGGATCAGTCAAGTTTAGGTCTTGATCTGGGTCTGGATCAACCGGTTCCGGGTCGACTGGTTCCGGGTCGACTGGTTCCGGGTCTGGATCTGAACCTGCTGGATCTGGGTCTTGATCTGGATCAACGGGGTCTGGATCAGTCGGTTCTGGGTCCGGATCAACGGGGTCTGGATCAGTCGGTTCTGGGTCCGGATCGACCGGTTCTGGAACTGGACCTGGGCCTGGACCTGGGCCTGGTGGGTCTGGGTCTGGATCAGTCGGTTCTGGGTCCGGATCAGTCGGTTCTGGGTCCGGATCAACGGGGTCCGGGTCTGGCGTTTGTCCCAATACATAATCTACTGTCAACCCGACCTCGTTTAGATCAAATCTATCGTACTCTAATTCTATCCAATCATTACCCCAGTCTACGATCTTAAAGTTTTCCGTATTATTTTCAACGGAAGGGGAGGCAAAGACAGCCCCTATGGTTGTAACCATAAAATAGCATAGAACAAGGAAAAATACTAAGTAACTTCTTTTCATTTATATCACCCCTTCGATTAAGCATCTATAATGCTCCCCGTTTTCAAGACACAAAATGGACTTTTTAAGTTAAGCTCCTTTCCATCTTTTGATTTTTATGAAACCAGGGTTAATTGATCTTGATGTTAGAATACTTCAGGACATACACCCCCAAGGGATGAATACGGTCGACACGTGTTGTATTCATCTATATAAGCACCCAGGGATTTGCACAGTTACCTGGGGATTCAGATTCATTAATGTGAATCAGGTCGTATTGTAGGGTACAGAAGAATCTTTCTGTTCGAAGGTTATCCGATTGGTATTCCCCCATCATCAGGTCCACCATCTTCTTTAATGGGCTCTAGTCTCCATTCATTTACTTTATCAAAATCACTTCCTTCTGGTATCTCAACTCTTATTCTGATACGGTTTTTCGGTTTTAAGCCTAAGCTTCCTTGTATCTTCACCGGTTCACCATTTTCATCGATAGATTCAAAGATCACGGTTCCCAAACTTGGATTTTGAGAAGTTTCTGATGTTTCTTTTTCCTTAGCTTCAATAACCCTTATTTCTATTTCCTTAGGAGTATCTTTATCATAATCATCAACCCAACGACCAAAATCCTTAAACGTTAAATCTAGTCTTAGACTACCTCTTACATTCATTATAAACTCATGCTCTAGAGGATAATCTTCGGGATTAGCACTTTCTCTCATGGCATAGAAATTTCCTGCTTGAATGGGTTCAATTGATCTTAGCCTGTAATCGGCATCCTCTTTCATTTTCACTCTTATTGCCGTAGTGCCAGCGGGAACAGACACGTTAATCATGAAGTTGTCCATAAAGTCATTTAAGTCGATCATTTTTATTTCTCCATCGCTCTTTTCAAACTCAATAAACTCGATATGATCTAATGGGTTTAAATCATATGTCCCTACTGTAATTGTATGAGGATCTTCTGGATCTTCTGTTAACGAATCCTTAACTTCATACAGTTCTATACCCATCCCTATATTCTTATTGACTATTAAACTGTCTGTATAAACATAGGTATGCTCTATCGTTTCTTCCGATAAATCATCTTCCCGAAGTAGCCAGTCCATCCAAGGTACCTGTATTCTGGTTCTATCAACCCCAGATGGCTCCCATTGAAACACTTCCCCTACTACCCACTGCTGATTGTCTATTGTATCTCCTTTGGTATTAATCCGATAATGAAGTTTTTCTCCCCTTGGAATCCATATAGATACTAAATCATCCCAGCCTTCTAAATCTATACTATTAATAATAGTGGACTTTTTCGAGCCATCAATCCCCTTCCATTCCAATTCAATGTTTTTCAGCCCTTCGCTTGGATTATCATACCAGCTTTCATCTGGATAAGATAAAGAAAAAGTTTGAATGATAACTTCGTATTTCCCAAAAGTACCTGGATCGTCATGAGCGACATTAAACATTTCAAAGGTAATGTAAGGTTCATAATCGTTGCTCGGTGCCCGGTTATTAGAAAAGGTAAAAGATCCGGTGTATGATAGTGGAAATGCTTCTTTCTCTGCTTCCTGTCTATATTTCCATGTTTCCCAGGTTCGGTAAGATTCAATATTTCCTAAAATCCAGTAATGGTCTTCATCTACCTCTCCTTTGGAGGTGACGGTGTACTGAACTTCTCCTTCCGGTAACCAAACAGATAGCCATCCTCCATTTTCTACCAATGCTTCAGCTTCCCAGGACTCACTTTCTGTTATTCCATTTTCTTCCCATTCAAAGGTTATGCTTTCTATTCCTTCTAAAGATCCATACAGATGACACTGCGGATTGTTAGGCATTCTAGAGCGAAAATCAACCAGCAGTTCGCTTTTTCCAAACTGGTTTAAATCTTCATTTATCGCATTAAAGAAAATCACCTCAAAGGAATAACCGCCCATGATAGACTCAAACTCTATGGTTGAATCAATCTCTAAAGTCCCTGTATGTTTCAAGGGGTAGCTTTCTATTTCTTTCTCTTCACGATTTCTCCATGGTTCAGTACGCATATGAGAACCACCCTGCCAAAACCACCCTTCTCCATAAATCCAAAAGTGATCATCATCAACAGACCCTGCCGATTCAATGGTATAAGAAATAGTCCCCTCAGGAACTTGGAAAGCATGCCAAGCTTCATTTGAGTCAAGGTCATGTCTGACGGAATCTCCATGCTCGTCGATCCATTCAAAGTAAATTTTTTCTGTTCCTTCGGCCGATGGAGCAAAAGAATCTCCATCGCTAGTAAAAATATAAACAACTATTTCTACATACTCCAAAGGTTCTATCGTTGATTTTTCAACGGTCCAAGTATAGCCATTTGCCATTTCAGATTGGTCGTACTCTCCTGTCTCACTTCTTAAATCATTAATGGGTGGGTGTCCCATAACTCCTAAGGCTATATTAATAGATTCTTGCAGTTCACTAAGAGAAGTCGCTCCATCTCCAGTAGAAAAATGATCGCTGACCCTTACTTTTCTTTCTTCTATCTGAACATGTCTTTCTATCGTGCTTCCTTCTCTATTTTCAAAGGAAAACTCCCATCCTTCATAGTAAGAAGGTACTGTAAGGATAAGATGTCCTTGTTTTAGGTATGTTTCGCTGCTTTTTACTTCGTAATTTTCTTCTGCATAGACAGGGCTAATCGACGTTAATAATAATATTGCGATAAGAGTCATGCTGATGATTTTTTTGAATTGCTGATATGATTTCCCCATGCATAGCTACCTCCTTTGTTAAGGTATTATCACTCATTAATATTCCGGTAGTAACATAAAAATATATACCTTTTCTATTTCTGACAGAAAGGACACCCGCTGCTCTAACGTGTCAATCTTGATAAGCACTGATCCTATCTGCTCCGGCATATACATGATATATCTATCCTTATCGATGTATGCATATTCTGAAATATGCACCGTGTATGCATCTCTATTCAGCCCTTTTTCTTCTTTGATCTCTTGATGGTATGCTTCTATAAGGGCGTTCATATTGCTTCCCTTTACATTCTTAAACATACGATAAGCTATTTCATTATCCGTATCTTCTTCATCAATATCTTCTTCTTTTTCCAGTTCAGCACCGCCAACTAACGCTTCCTGTTCTTTTTCATCCTTAGTTTCTTCCGGCGTTATCACTTCTGTTGTTTCTGCTTCCTTATCTTCGGCTGTGTCAGATACTTCTTCTGCTGCTTCTTCTTTATCGCTCACTATCTCTGTCTTTTCTTCTGATGTTTTTGTTTCTTCCTGCCCTTCGTCAGATCCTACCTTCTCTTCATTCTCTTTATTCTCTTCATTTTTTTCATTGTCTGGGCTTTGTTCTTCTTCATTGCTTTGACTTTGTTCTTCTTCATTGCTTTGACTTTGTTCTTCGCTAGATTCTTCCGCCGTTGCCGTTTCTGTTGTTTCTGCTGTTGTCTCTTGTGAATATCCACCTTCGACTGGTTCGCTGGCAAAAACGGGAGCTCCTATTATAAGAACGAAACAGAGAATGAGTGCGATCTTTTTTTTCATGGATTACTCCTCCTTTTGTTTGCCCTTAGGCTCATTATTGGTTTCCTAGACATATATTGCAAAATCAGAAAATTGGAAACACATATAAACATTATACTCTTTTTCTATTTGCTACACAATATAAATTATGTCTGCATCCCGTTTTGCTCTAAAAAACCATCCCTTCCAACCTTAAAGACCTGACGCTTGGTTTCGTGTCTTTGAGGCTGGAGGGATGGTTTTCAACGTTGCTTTTTTTCGATGCTTTGTTGTGTTTTACTTCACTTCGCTTCGTTTCGCTTATAAGATCTTGTCTTCTTTTAACTTTTCGATCTCTGCGTCCTGATAGTCAAAGTATTCTTTTAATATTTCTTCTGTATGTTCTCCCAAAAGCGGAGCGGGACGACGAATTTTTCCGGGTGTATCGCTGAGCTTCACTGGTATTCCTGGTACCCTCATTTTACCTGCTTTTGGATGATCCATTTCCAGAATCATTTCCCGTGCTTTTACCTGAGGATCTTCTAATACTTTGTCGATGGTATTGATGGGCCCATTGGGCACGCCAGCTTCGTCCAGTATGTCCTGCCATTGAGCCGTGGTTTTCCCTTGTGTGATCTCTTCCAGGATTGGTTTAAGAGCGGAGTGATTTTCGTTTCTGAGTGGATTCGTCTTAAATCTTGGATCCTCACTAAGGTCTGAATGATCCATGGCCTGACAAAGTTTTTTCCATAAAGCATCGTTACCTGCCGCAATCATGATTTCGCCGTCTTGGGTTTCGAAGGTTTCAAAAGGAACAATGGCTGGATGTCGATTGCCTTGAGGTTGGGGGATTTCTCCGGTTACCACGTGCCGTGCAATGGCATTTTCAAGGATTGCTACTTGAGAGTCTAACATCGCCACGTCTACTTTTTGTCCTTGCCCGGTTTCTTTAACTCGGTATAAGGCGGAAAGAATACCGATAGCCGTAAACATACCGGCATTAATATCTCCAATGGAAGTTCCTACTCTGGTAGGTTTTCCATTTTCCTGACCGGTGATGCTCATTATTCCGCCCATGGCTTGTACTACCGCATCGTAGGCTGCTCTTTTGCTATAAGGTCCTGTATGACCAAAACCGGAGGAAGCAGCATAAATCAATTTTGGGTTTATTTCTTTTAGGGTATCATAACCCAAGCCCAGTTTTTCCATGGTTCCTGGACGGAAATTTTCGACGACCACGTCTACTTTTTTAATTAAGTCCTTAAAGATTTTTTTCCCTTCTTCTTCTTTCAGGTTCAGGGTAATGCTTCGTTTATTCCGATTTAAGCTCATAAAGTAGGCACTTTCTTCTTTTACGTAAGGACCAAAGGCTCTGGAATCGTCGCCCATTCCCGGCATTTCTATTTTAATAATATCGGCTCCCAAATCGCCTAAAATCATGGTAGCATAAGGTCCTGCCAAAACTCGGGTCAGATCCAGCACTTTTACATTTTCCAATGCGTACTCCATCTCATCACTCCTCCACTACTTTCCATTATTTCTTGCAGATGACTTTCCGGATATTTTTCTTCATTATTTAGCTGATTTATTGCTTAACGGTTCCAATAATGCCTCTTTTTCCTTAGCTGTCTGATGATATATTCACTTGTTTAATGATATCTTTGATTACCTGTTTGATTACCTGTTTGATTACCTGTTTGATTACCTGTTTGATTACCTGTTTGATTACCTGTTTGATTACCTGTTCGTTTGCTTATTTGAGTTCCTGCTTGCCCTTACTTTTTTTGGTAAGGAATTCTTTTAGCCGGTTCGAAAGCGCAGGTTCCTTCGGTGAGAATTTCTTTATAGGCATCTACATTACGATCTTCTACATGATCAAAGATCATCGGTGAGCGGGTACCATAGCTTACGTTTTTAATGGGGTTTGGATCCAGTTTGGCAGAAACAATCTCTTCTGTTCCTCTTGCCTGACCAAGGATCTGTGCAATAGGGCTAACAATCATGCTATGCCCAAAATAATAATTATCACCGGCGTCTGGCCCTACAGCATTGGCGCCCAACAGGTATACATGGTTATCATAGGCTCTGCCTTTATTCGTAAGTTCCCATATATCAAAGCTTCTTAAAAGTGCGGAAGGTCTGGTGATGATTTCTGCTCCTTTTAAGGTTAGCACTCGGCTTAGTTCTGGAAAATCTCCGTCATAGCAGATGATCATTCCAATTTTCCCTAACTTGGTTTCGATGACCGCTGTTTCTGTTCCTGCCGTTGTCCATTGTCTTTCCGTAGGAAAAGGATGGGTTTTTCGATAATTTCCTAAAATCTGGCCTTGATCATCTATCAGTAAGGAACTGTTCAGGATTTCGCCTTTCTCGGAACCTCTTTCGTAAATAGGATAAACCAGATGAACCTTTAATTCTTTACACAGTTTTCGGACTTCAGTAGTGTGACTTTCCACAGATTCCGGTAATAATTCATAAAACGCTTCTTTTGGCATATTCGGTGTGAAACCGGTGGTAATGCTTTCCGGAAACAGCAATAGTTCGGCTTCATGTTCTTTAGCGGCTTTTTCCATCCAATGGCATACTTTATCCGTATTTTCTTTGATGTTATTTGGTTTAATTGCAATTTGCACGCAAGCGGCTATATGTTCTTTCACTCTTATTGCCTCCCATCTGTTGGATTTGATTGTTGTCAGATTTGATTGATGATAGTAATTTGCCCGCCTAGTTTTCGCTAAGCGGGCCTCATTCTGTTTCCAGGATTATTCTGTGTCAAAAGCAACGATTCTGGAAATACTGGATTCTCCACCAACAAATTTCCATGGGAAGCATCCTACGATCATTCTTCTGTTTAGCACCTTATCGATTTCTCCACCTACGTTTTCAGCGTGGATAATTTCATGTGGTTTTGGGAATACCTGTACATGCATTGCTTGATACGTTTTTGGCCATTCATAGATTTCGTTCAGGCCTTTACCGTATTTTCCTTTTAGATATTCATCAGCCATTTTTGCTTCGCCTGGTTCCCAATCACGAATTTTTGTGTTGAAAGGATGGTCAGCGGATCCGCAGTCTACACCAATCCATTTAATTTCCATTTCTTTTACCCAGTCTACAAAGTCCATAGAAGGTCCTGGATGACGAAGCATGTATCTTCTTTCATCAGCTTCTGGTTGGTCCCAACCATATTTATGGTAGCCTGTGTTGATGATTAGAATATCTCCTTTTTTCACTTCTACTCGTTCCATAATATCTTTTGGCGTATAGATACCATAGTCTTCCGCAATATCAGAAAGATCTACAATCGCCGCCGGACCCATTAGTTTGTCCATTGGTAAAGAAGCAATATCCGCTCCCGCCGTATCAAAATGTAGTGGGCCGTCCAAATGAGTACCTACGTGGTTAGATGTGGTGATTAGTTGACCGTTTGCACCGTTTGGCGATAATCGTTTGAAGAATTTTAACTGTAATGGCTCATACGTTGGCCAAGGTGGTGTTTGAGTACTAAGATTTTGAGTTAAATCATAGGTTTTTACGTTTTTCCATAGATCCATAATGTTCATTGATAATTCCTCCTTAGAATAGTGTTTATATGATTTATATTTTTACCTTTTTCATCCTGCTGTACATCTTATAGAGTCACTTATGATACGTCTTATATATCTTAAAGAATGCCAACTCTTTCACTAAAAGCTTCTAGGGCATCTTCAAAACATTTCATTGGTGGTCTTACCAAACCAGCTCCCACCTGGCCTACTCCCGGATCTTTATGGGCTATTCCCGTATTGATAATCGGTAGAATACCGGTTTCTACTACTTTGCGGATATCGATGCCTGTCGGGGTTCCTTTAAAATCCAGGACAGGTACTTTATAGGTATCGTTTTCTTCTTCGGTGATTTCGTACATGCTTTTTGTAAAGTTAATAGCGTCTTGTGGCGTTCCGCCTACAAATTGTACAATAGGAATGGCAGCGGCCATGGCGAAGCCACCTACGCCTGCTGTTTCTGTGATAACGCTGTCTCCAATATCTGGATTGGCATCTTCTTTGCTATATCCTGGGAAAAACAGTCCATCGATGATTTCCGCTGGTGCTGTAAACCATTGATTTCCCAGACCAGATACTCGTATTCCAAACTCGGTTCCGTTTCGTGCCATGGTATATACCAAGGTTGAATAAGGAATGTTTTCCAGAGGATCCAAGCTGGACTTAAAAGCTGGCATGGTCAGGTTTAAGAAGAAATGATCGTTACTGTTGATAAACTTCATTACTTCTGCCTTTTGCTGGTTATCAAAAGAAGTTTCTATGATATGAGGGGCTAGTTCTCTAATGATCAAAGAGGTACCCGCCTTATTTCTATTATGCCCTTCATCGCCCATTTGAACCACTTGTGCCACCATGGTTTTTAAGTCGATGGGGCCGGATTTTTCTAAGGCTTCTTTTAATACCGGTGCCATAACTTCTTCCATCCATTTTAACCGCTTAATCACATCTTCTCCATACGCACCGTAGCGTAACACTTTCCCAAGTCCTTCATTAAGGGTACAGTAAGCTTTGTTTTGGAAAGTAGTATTTTCAATAATCCATACGGGCATCGATGCCGTCACAACCCCTGCCATTGGACCTACGGCTTGATGATGGTGACAGGAATCAAAGGTGATTTCTCCTGCTTCTACCAGTTGAATGGCTTCTTTCTCGTTGGCGGCAAGTCCTTCATAAATCAATCCGCCAATGACGGCTCCTTTTAAGGGCCCGCTCATCTTTTCCCATTGAATTGGTGGCCCTGCATGCAATATGGTTTTTTTATCCATGCCTGGAATATCCTTACCGGCTACCCCTATACCCACCAAAGTGGGTTGAGCTTTCAATAGTTTTTCAATGGCTTCTTGATTTGCCTCTTGAATTTTTTGTTTTAGCAATTGACTCACTCCCATCTTGTTTGTATGTCTTTGACTATCTTTTTTTAAGATAGTTTTTCCAATAGGGCAGCCAATTTTTTATTGCCTCCCGCTACAGGTCTCCAGTCCACATGTACTACCTTTTTCTTTTGAGATTTCAGTTCTTTGGAAAAAGACTCTAATCCCAGATTCACAATGTTTAGCTCACTGTCAAATAATTGGTTAACTTTTGACATATCTGTCCTCCTCACTTATTACCCGTTTCTTTTGCTTTACTGAATCCGTTTCAGTATTTTTTCTACAAATTTTACGGCCTGTGCATTGGATGGTAATAAGATAACGCCGGCATCTTCCAGCTTTTTCCGGCTTTCTTCCATATCCTGCGGATCGCCTTCTGTTCCACAGATGGAAGCCACCACGGTTAGATGACCATTAACGGACTCCATCTGAGCTTTCGCTTGTTGGATGGATTCAATCATTTCGCCGGCCGGATCTTCGTGAGCTCCATATCCCAGCACCATATCCATCAACAGTACCGCTACTTCTTCGTCTTGTCCTTCTTCTACGATTCGATCGGCTCTTCCGGAAGGATCAATCATTGGATGAGGCTTTCCGATGGTAAATTCGTCTTCGCCCAAATCGACAACGGTATGTTTTTCGCTTTTAAAAACGTTGGCCAGTTTTCGTTCCGGTTTTTTTGGTTTATTGGAAAAAATTTCTCCAAGGCTTTCGGTTAAAATGGTTTGTGCTTCTTCTGCCAAAGTTCCTCCGGTATAAAGGCCCCGCACGTATCTTTGTTTCTGTGAATATTTTGATAGTTCTTTTTCCACCATTTCGTCAATTAGCTTCTCATCTATTGAAAAACCGTCAAAATCTTTCGGTTTTTCACCCTTTGAAAGGGCTACCGCTTTTTGAGCCGTATCTTCTAAACTGATACAAGCATAAGCACCATAGGACTCTATCATTTTCCGATCACCGTCAATAAAATCAACAATTACCGGTTTTTGGCAAGCTTTTACTCGTTCAAGAATTTTGTGGGCCACTTTTTCGCTGGGAGGCTTTGAAATCAGGACAATAACTTCTGTCTTTTCATCCTTTTCCAACGCATCCATGCCCATCAGCATCATAATGCCACCAATTTCTTCTTTTAGATCTCTTCCACCGGTTCCAATTACTTGAGATACACCGGCACCCAGTTTATCAATAATCACAGAAACTTCCTGGGTTCCGGTTCCGGAAGCTCCTACAATACCAATATTTCCAGGTTTTACTACATTGGCAAAAGCCAGTGGTGTCTGATTAATGATGGCTGTACCGCAGTCCGGTCCCATCATCAGCAATCCTTTTTCCTGAGCCAATTCTTTGAGCTCTTTTTCTTCTTCAATGCTTACATTATCACTAAATAACATGACATGAAGGTCTTGCTCCAAAGCCTTTTTAACTTCATCAAAGGCATATTCGCCAGGAATCGAAAAAATAGCCAGGTTTGCTTCCGGCATTACTTTCATGGCTGACCGTAAAGTTGCCGGTCGGTAATCTTCTCCTCCAGAGGTTTTCTTCTGGTTTAATAATGTTTTGATCTTGAGAAGGATATCCTCCATATCGATCGTTTCTTCTCCTTCAAGGGTCACAAAGAAATCGTTAGCGGTTGCATTTTTAATTTCTTCAGTCAGCAAGCCCAGATTTTCGGCCAGTTCTTTGTTGAGGTCTGTTCCCATGCCGACAATCACTTCCTGGATGCCTTCTGTCTTTTTCAATTCTTTGGTTACTTGCATCAGAACCACAGAGTCATAGTAAGCATTCTTTTTTACGTGGGATTTCAAGGTCATGCGTTGTTTCCTCCTTTACGGTTCACTAGTAAACGTTTGGTTTCTTTTATTATTCCATAAATCCAATCTTCTCCGGAGGAACCGCCAATCTCCATTACTTCTTTAATGGCATCTTCGTACTCTGGTCCTTTAGAAGAAAGAAACATCATTCTGAACAGTCTTAACAAATCTTCTGAACATCTGCCTTGATTGGCAAATTGAAGCATTCGTTCACTAACAACCGTGGTTTTTTGTACGGCCCCATCTACTACAAAATCACCAAAGTGAATGGTTTCTTTGATGGGATAAATCTGTTTCCAGATTTTCCAGACAAGGATCCGAGCGGCTAAATAATCGTCCATTGATGGCGTTAATCCTTTTCCAAACCCAATAAGGCCTTGAAGGGAATCTTTCACCCTTTCTTCATCTTGATTATCCAACCCTTGATCGAAGGCCGTAAGGGATAATTGAATTTTTTCCGGTAATGGCTTTCTCATAAATCCTTCTTTTCCAAAAATATTCAGATATTCCTGTAAATATTCTACTTTTTTTTCCAGTATCTCCATGGATTCTCTTTGTTCTGGCTTTTCGGTGATGCGATGGATATGAAGATCGATAAGCTTGTCGGGCAAAATGTTTTCATCCATCCAGAAGCTGTCTTCTTGTTTCAATCTTTCCTTTAGTTCTGGAAAATTTTTTACCCGGAAACCATTGGGTGGTAACCAGCGGCCCTTTGAAACCACCGTTGCCCAGATTCCTTCCTGGCTGATAAGGTTAACCGCACTTTCAAAAACGGAATGTACCCGAAAACCTATCCTTTTTTTTGTAACGCATTCTTGATAAAAATGTTGATCCATTCCATCTATTTTCATTGCCATCAACCCTTGTCTATAATGATACCTTAACACCGGCTTCAATTCATTAGTGAGAATGAATAAAAGAAATCCTTGTCTTTTGTTAACTATTCCTAAACAGGTCGAACTTTCTATCTTCTCTCCTTTTACTAAACCTTTTCCTCATCGATGATGTCATAAATCTTTAGTGCTATTTGCAGATTTAACCGATCGTCATAGTTTTCCAGATTAGTTCCTGTAATCTCTTCGATTCGTTGAACCCGATAAATAATTGTATTGTAATGGGTATACATTTCTTTGGAAATTTTCTTCAGGTTGCCACCTAAACGAAAATACATTTTCAATGTTGGAACCAGTTCTGTGTTTTTTTCTTTATCATATTCTACTAAAAGTTTTAGGATATCACGGTAAAATTCCTGAAGCTCCGGTTCCAGTTCGTCATAGGTAAGTAATTTGTAAATTCCTAGGTCCGCATAATGAGCAATGCGTTTTTTATCATCCATCTCCATGCCTCTGATAGCTCGTTTGGCTTCCCGATAGCTGCGCCAAAGCGCTTTAGGATCTTTGTAGTTTCGTCCGATTCCTACTTGAATATGTTTCATGGCTTCTAAATCTGAATAATGAATGATTTCATTGCAAAAAGAGAGGATTTCTTTTTTCAGAGCGGTGCTATCTCCTTCTTTGGAAGATCCATAAAGAATAATGATTTTATCGCTCTTATTTCCACAAATCATGTTTTGTTTATGGTGATAAATCAATCTTTGAACCAGTCCTAAAATACGAATGTTCACTTTATGCATTAAGTGAGCTTGAAGCTGCTCTCCTTTTTTATGACGCCGATGTTCAGAGATAGAAATGACGATGGCTGAATAGGATAAATTTTTGTCAAAATCAAAATAAGCGGCTCTTTCCAAGGCTCGGTTTTGTTTCATATTGTTTTTAGAAAACAGATCATCAAAAAACTCTATTTTGTATTTACTTTCAATTTCAAACATGGATAGTTTTTTTAATATTTCCAGCGCAATAATGGAACTGGAAGATTTGATCATCCGTATTTCCAGACTGGTTAGCCGCTGATCACTGTCCCAGATATAAATAGCGCCAAAATTTCGATCTTGGGTACAAATGGGAATCGTATAGCGTTTTACTTTTTCTCCGTTCAAATTATCTACTGTTTCAAAATGACGGAAATCATTTTCCATATACAATTCGTATTCATTGCCACTTTCCCGATCTTTTTTGAGTATTTCTTCCAGTGCTTCTTTCTTTTTTTCGTTACAGAAAATAATGTTTTCTTCAAACACATATTCCCGAATAGCTAAGGTGGATTTTTCAAGGCTTTCACAAATGACTTTTCCAATGGCTCCTAGGCCTCCGCCTCGCAGCATGGTATTCAACAGTTTATTCTGTACCCGGTCAATGCGTTCCAACAGTTCCGTCTGCTGTCCAATGATTTTTGTCAGGCTGTTGGCAATCACTGTGGAATGAGAAAGTTCATAGGGCAGTTTAATCAGTGGAAAGCCTCGTTTATCCGCTTCTTCAAGTATATACGAAGGAACCTCCTTGATATACCGATGCGTTTTAATCCCTAACCCGGCCACTCCCTTTTGGTGAAGCTCTATCACCAGATCATATAATTTGTCAGGATCATCTTTTATCACATAGGCGGTGGTTAGTAACAGTTCTCCTTCTTCTACCCAGTCTACGATATCCGGAACTTCCATGACGTTCACTTTCTGAATGATATTCTCCAGCCCTTTTTTTCCCGCCAGGACATCGGCGTTGCTCATAAAATCTGCCTCTAATAGTTCTTTGACTGTGATGCCTGTTATATTGGTCATGATCACACCTCTATTCCATTTGTTTTCTCGCTAACCGATAACTCACATAAGGCGATAATAAATTATACCCCAGAAAAATGGTGAAAATAGGAGAGGTATAATCTTTGTAAAAAAAGAATACTAATAAATAAAACACACATCGGCCTGTTGTTAACAGAAATACTCGTGTCATTAGATTTCCAAGAACTTCTCTCTCATCATCCGAGTACTGTTTGGCATAGTAAATCTGGGCTCCTGTAAGGGGTTTATTAAAAAACGCGTCACCTAATCCTACGGTTAGGCTGAAGATAATAAACGTCCAGAAATTAGGTTGAAAAAGCACCATGATTGAAAATGCTAAGGCAAATACCCCAATACGGGTCATGTTTTTTCTGGTGAAATGACTTCTTAGCTTCAAGTAAACCATATACAATAGGATGGAGGCAATGGCAAAGAGGGTGTTCAGATAACCCATCACCACTTCACTTCGGGTAAAAGAATATAGGAAGACGCTGTTGGCCATAATAATAAACTGACCATAAGGAGCATGGATGGCATGGGTCAGAAGGATCCGTTTTTGATCTTTACACTGAAGCATTTTTTTGAAGTTGATGCGAAACATATGTTGGATGTTAGCTTTTGGAAGGGAAATGGCATTGAGCATTTGCGCGATAACCAGTAGTAGCAGTGCATAGATCATGGCGTTAAACCCAAACCGATTGATCACCATACCAGAAATAACCGGTGTTCCGATAGAAGAAGCTTTGGTAACCATGCCTACCATACTCATAAACGTATCCGCTTCTTCCCGGTCCAGTTGGTAGGCTTGGTAGTAATTCATATTAAAAAAGAACAGGCCGTCACCTATTCCTCCAAAGATTCCCATCAACGCCGCATAATCGTTAACACCTTCCTGAAAAATAGCTGTTATGGTAAATAACAGAATAAAAGCAAGAGAAGACCCTATGTAATTTAATTTCATATTAACCAATGCAATTTTATTCGCTATATAGAAAGACAAGAAGGCAGCTGTATAATTGAATATATTAAAAAGAGCTACCCCTTGCATGCTTTCACCTGTTTGCCAAAGATAAATATTAACAAAAATCATGATAAAACTTTTGAAAATCGAATAAATGGTTTGACTAAATACCATCTTCTTGATGTTATCACTCAATGAACTCACTCCTTAACCGGTGATACATTACATCCCTTGAAGTACCCGAAGGATAACAAGGGATGTAATCGTTGCAAAGGTTGTATAAGATCCAAAAGAAGGTTCATGAGAATGGCATTAAGTGCTAACAATGGTCGTGCCTGTTTTCCCTTCAATTCCTTCTTTGGCTTTTTCTAAAGAGGTAATCAGTGTTTCTCGTCCCGGTGCTGATTCAACAAATCGTAAGGCGGTTTTCATCTTTGGAAGCATTGAGCCGGGAGCAAAATGCCCTTCTTCAATATACTGGTAAACCTCCTCTTTTGTCAATCTTGTTAATTCTTTCTGGTTTGGTTTGCCAAAATGGATGGCTACTTTTTCTACCGCTGTCAAGATAATCAGTAAATCCACGTCCATCAGTTCTGCCATTTTTGCCGATATAAAATCTTTATCCACTACGGCCGGAACTCCTTCCAGCACACCATTACCTTTGTCAACTACCGGAATACCGCCACCTCCGCCAGCGATCACCACATGGTTCTGGTCTACCAGGCTTTTGATTAGATTGGCTTCTACCACATCCAAAGGTTCTGGGGAGGCCACCATTCTTCGATAACCACGCCCTGAATCTTCCTTCATAACAAATCCTTTTTCTTTTTCCATTTTTTCCGCTTCTTCTTTAGAATAAAAGGAACCTACCGGTTTTGTCGGGTTTTGAAATCCGGGATCTTTTTCATCCACCACTACTTGCGTCACGACGGTGGCTACTTCTTTTTTGATGCCTCGTTTTACCATTTCTTCACGAATGCTTTGCTGTAAATGGTAGCCAATATATCCCTGAGACATCGCACCACATTCCGGAAAAGGCATCATTTCATTTTTCTTATCCGTCGCCGCAGCGGTTTCATAAGCCGCTACGATCTGACCTACCTGCGGGCCATTGCCATGAACAATAATCACTTCGTTTCCTTCTTCAATCAAGTCGGCAATAGGTTTTGCGGTCTCTTTTGCTGTCTTTAACTGAGCCTTAGCTGTCGTATCATTAGGATCTGCCTGCAGGGCATTTCCTCCCAGGGCGATAACAATTCGTTTTTTATCTCTCATTTTTCTTCAGCTGATCTTTTGATCAGCTGCACCTCCTTTTCCTATGTTTTTTGATTTCCTATGTTTTATTGGATTTTTTGTTGGGAAAGAGCAAGTATCCATATAGATGATATGGATACTTGTAGTTGATTTCTATCACGGCTATAAAAGGCTGTGATCATTATCTTTTTGATGATTGCTTTTTCTGGCAACATGGTTTTTTCTAAGGCGTTTTTTCTAAGGCGTTATTCTACATCAGCACCTGGTAAAATTAGATTTAGCAACACTCCAGATACAGCGGCAATAACCATAGAACTAAACTCGATATCTCCTATTTGAAAACCAACCCCACCAACACCAAGTACTAAAATAACGGAAGCAACAATCAGGTTTCTAGACTTCATAAAGTTAACTTTGTTTTCAACAACAGTTCTAACACCAACAGCGGCGATCATTCCGTATAGTAAGACTGATATTCCACCAATAACGGGTACTGGAATCGTATGAATCGCTGCTTCGATCTTAGGAATAAAGGATAAGGCAATGGCCCAAACAGCTCCCATACTGACAACAAAAGTAGCATAAACTCTTGTCAGAGCTAATACCCCTACGTTTTCTCCGTAAGTGGTCAGCGAAGGACCACCAAGGAAACCAGATAGCATCGTAGCTACCCCGCCACCATAAAAGGTTCTTGGAATTCCCGGGTCTTTTCGAAGGTCTTTACCAATAGTACTTCCAATAGCCAATACATCTCCAAAATGCTCAATGATTGAAACAATGGCGGCCGGGGCTACTAATAATAAGGCCGTTGAATTAAATACTGGAAGGGTAAACCCTGGAACTCCTACCAAGCTGGCTTCCGCTACTTGTGAACCATCTACCAAGTTGAAAGCTAGGGAAGCGATGTATCCTGCTACTAAGCCGATAACAATCGGTAATACTTTGATCATGCCTCGTCCCCATATGTTGACGATAACTGCAACACCCAAAGTGATTAAGGCTACTCCCCAGTGACCGCTGGCCATATCAATCCCTACTGGCGCCAAACTTAAACCAATGATCATGATAATAGGGCCTGTAACCACCGGCGGGAAAATTCTTTTTACTTTTTCAGGTCCGGCTATTTCCATCAGATATCCTACAATGACATATGTAAGACCGGCCAGAATAATACCGCCCTGGGCTGCTTGGAGTCCTACCTGCTCACCTGCAATAATGAGGGGGCCAATAAAGGCAAAGGAGGATCCTAGGAATCCTGGCACTTTTCCTTTTGTAAAATAGTGGAAGATCAGTGTTCCAACCCCTACTGAAAATAATGTTGCGGATACACTGAGCCCTGTTAACAGAGGGACTAAAATACAAGCACCAAACATAGCTAAGGTGTGTTGAAAGCCTAGCAGAACCTGCTGCCCTTTGTTAAAATTCCCTGATAAATCTTCCGCTGATGCAAACTCCGGGTCTTTCCCCATTACTTGATTTTTTTCAGCATCTTTACTCATGTACTTTCCTCCTCTTTTTGGTTTTAATGACAACGTTCTCCTTTCTTATCATTAAGTATCCCCGAAAACTTCTTTATGATTGTATCATGTCTTCTATGATTCCTTTACACCTATTTTTTCTTTTGAGTATTTTTTGAAATAATTTCTTTTCTTAATACATTTCTTGGTTCATTTCTTACTTCTCTTTTTGATACCTTGCTGGCTTTCGAGGATACTTTTCCAGTTTTCATTGCCTTGCTGATAACGGCTTACATCCATTCATCATCGCTTATTCTTTTAATGCTTTTGCCACTCGTTCAGCACTTAAGGGTAGCTCCTCTACCACTACTCCTGTAGCGTTATAAAACGCACTGACGATGGAAGGTGCTGCCGGAATCATTGCTGGCTCCGCCATTCCTCTGGCACCATAAGGTCCGTCATATTGCGGGTTTTCCGCTATGTGAATCGTCATTTCTGGCATATCATCAGCTGTCGGGATTTTATAGTCCGCAAAGCTTGGATTTTTGAACTTTCCATCTTTCATTATGATTTCTTCAAAGATTGCTGAACCAAGACCTTGAACCACAGCTCCTTCACACTGAGCTTTTACCAGTTCCGGATTAATGGCTTTTCCAACATCAAAACATGTCGTTGCTTTTAATACTTGAATGTTTCCTGTTTTCTTATCTACTTCGATTTCCACACCATAAGCACCATAGGTCCAGAAAACTACTGGTTTTTCAGATAAGCCTGTTTCTGGATCAAAGTTAACAACCCCTTCTGGTACAAAGGATCCTCTGCCAATAATAGGCCCATGAATCGCCGATCCATCTTCAAACTGTAACCCCAAGGCAAGAGCCTTAACCGCCACTTTTTTGTCCGGATCTTTTTTCCATATAAGATGCTCATCTTCTAAGAATAGTTCTTCCTGTGGAACATCCATTTTTTGGGAAGCAAGTTGTGTTAACTGCTGTGTCGCATCTTCACATGCTTTAATAATCGCATTTCCGGCAGAATAAGTAATTCTACTGGCAACGGTTTGCCACTCGTAAGGCGTATGATCCGTATCTCCTGTTTTAATGCTGATTTTTTCAGGAGGAATCTGTAATGCTTCTGCCGCTATTTGAACTAAGGCTGTATCAGATCCCTGGCCTAAATCCTGAGCACTGACAGAAAGCATCACGGATCCATCTTCATTAATTCTTACAATGGCGGCAGAACCAGCGTTGTTTGGCATAGAAGGTGCTTTCATACCGCAGGCAATTCCTTTAGCCCTTACTTTATCCGGGTCTTTTGGTTGTACGGAAGGAGTATAGTAGTCAATTTCTTTTATCACCGTATCTAAGGTTTCGGTCAGGCCGCAGGCTGCGTCTACTTTTGCTCCTGTCGCTGTCGTACCGCCTGGTTTTTGTGCATTGATTTTTCTGATGGTAATCGGATCCATTTCTAGTTGCCTGGCAATATAATCCATGTTCTGCTCAATACCAAAATGAATTTCTGCCATTCCAAAACCTCTGTAAGGACCCCCAACCGGATTATTCGTATAAACAGCGTAGGAATCACAATGAATGTTTTCCACATCATAAGGACCTACCGCTGCAAAACCAGCTGATTTCGCAATGTTAACACCGTATTCTGTATAGGCACCACCATCCCATATAAATTCATTTTTCACAGCAAGGATTTTTCCATCTTTATTGACCGCTGTCTTAAATTTAGAATGTAATGCCTGTCGTACATAAGAACTGATAAATTCTTCTTCTCGATTATAGGTTAATTTAACTGGTCTATTGCCAACTTTCATTGAAAGTGGAATAATGATACCTTCCAACGTTGTACCAGCTTTTGCTCCAAAACCACCGCCAACGGCTGGTGAAATTACTCGTAGTTTATGCAGTGGAATATCAAAAGCATCGGACAAAGCAGCTCTAACCGCATAAGGAGACTGACAGCTAGCCCAGACCGTTAAATTGCCTTCCCGGTCAAACTGAGAAATAGCTACATGATTTTCAATCGGTGCATGTTGGATATGAGGAACATAATATTCTTTTTCAAAAACCATATCCGCTTTTTCAAAAGCTTCTTCCACATTTCCTTTTCTTAACTTAAAATGCTCACTGATATTAGTACCGGGTACGGTTTTGAAGATCGGTACTACTTTGTAATCTCCCAACTCCGGGTGAAGAATCGGCGCATCACTTTTCATAGCTTCTTTGGCATCATGTACCGCTGGCAATAGTTCATACTTTACCTCGATCAATGCTGCTGCTTTCTTTGCAATTTCCTCCGTATCCGCCGCTACGGCTGCAACGGCTTCTCCGGTAAAACGTACTTTATCAACGGCAAAAAAAGTTTTGTCTGCCAGATATAAACCTGCCCTTTTCGGAAAATCTTTGCCTGTTACCACGGCTCTGACCCCTGGGTAATTTTCGGCTAAAGAGGTATCAATATCGATGATTTTTGCATGAGCATGAGGACTTCGCTTGACACTGGCATAGAGCATTTTTTGCATTTTTAGATCGTCAACAAACTTAAGATCTCCTGTCACTTTTTTAATGCCATCTACTCGCAATTGATTCTGACCAACATATTTCATCTCTATCTCTCCTTTACCGGCTATTTTTTGCAGCTTGCTCCACCGCTTCAACAATTCGTTTATAACCGGTACATCGGCACAAGTTTCCGCTTAGCGCTTTTTTAATTTCTTCTCTGGATGGATCTGGATTATTTTTTAACAATCCTTTTGCTGTCATTATCATTCCGGGGGTGCAATAACCACATTGAAGCGCTCCTGTATTAATAAAAGATTTTTGGAGTTCATCCAGTTGATTCCCCTCCGATAATCCTTCAATCGTGGTGAGTTCATGACCATCTGCCTGAACAGCCAACATCAGGCAGGAAGTCACCGGTTTTCCGTCAAAAAGAATACTGCAGGCGCCACACTCTCCTTCGCCGCAACCTTCTTTTGCACCGGTAAGGTCAAAATCATCCCTCAGCATTTTTAACAGCGTTTTATTAGGTTCTACCTGATGTTCTATTATTTCTCCGTTTAATGTAAATTTAATGTTCATTCTCTACACCTCCGCCAAACCGATTTGTACCAAGCACCTCTGTACCAAGGTTTTTGCCAAATGTATCCGGAATTCTTTTGTGCTGCGAACATCATCAATTGGTGCTATTGCTTCTTCGACCAATTTCATTATCTCTTCCATATGAGAACTGGTCACTTTTTTTCCTTTCAGATAGGCTTCCACTTTTGGTAATCGAATGGGCGTTGGTGCAACGGCACCAATGGCAACGTTTACCTTTTCTCCATAACGAAGCGCACTAACACATACAGTGGACAGATCCACTTCTTTGCGTCTGGAGCCTTTTTGGAAACTTCCTACTGCCTTTTCATGATAAGGTATATAAATCCCTTTAACGATTTCCGTTTTTTCCAAAGCCGTCACCCGTACATTTTTGAAAAATTCCTTGATTGGTATTTCACGGGTTCCTGTTTCGCCTTCTGCAATCATAACGGCTTCCAATACCAGGGCCGGTGTTGCTGTGTCCGCTAAGGGCGAAGCATTGCATAAATTCCCGGCCATCGTTGCCACGTTTCTAATTTGACCAGACCCCACCATTTCAGCTGCATCCGCTAAACATTGGTAGTGTTCGACAAGGGCCGGATGATGAGCCATATCCGCCAATGACACGCAAGCTCCTATAAACAACCCTTCCTCTTTAGAGAAGCTGATTTTTTTAAGTTCTTCAATCCCTCCAATATCTACCACTCTTTCCGGCTCTGTGATCTGCTGGCGCATTCTGATAACTAAATCAGTCCCGCCATTGAGCAGATGACTTGTAGCTGGTTTTTCGGCAAGAAGTTGAATGGCTTCTTTAACACTTTTAGGTTTACAGTACTCAAAAGAATTCATTGTAATACCCCCATCATCTATATCTATTGATACCTGTTGTTAACTGTTGTTGCCTGTTGTTGCCTGTGTTGCCTGTGTTGCCTGTTGATTTGGTATCTTTTGATCTTTTCAATTTTCCGATAACTCTAAGAACATTCTATTTTCTCTACTTTTTCTTTATTATATCAAACCACCCCTTGTTATTTAGTCACAACATTTCATGAAAATATATAGAGTTTTTAGAACTCTTTAACAATGCTTTCTGAAAACCCTAGTATTTTGCAGGTTTATAGGCTTTCAAAATAGACTAAAAATGACCATTTTCGGCTTTTTCGTTTCATATTCAAAGATTTTCGCTAAAAATGCTTTTGCAATTGGATTTATTTTAGGATACACTTCGAGTAATGAGTGTATTTCTACCAGAAGCTAAAAATTCTATTTCCAGAAAGGCGGGGGAAAAACATAAACAATTCATCACTAATGATCTAACACTAATGATCTAACACTAATGATCTAACACTAATGATCTAACTAATGTGCTATGTTGAATGAAAAAAGGAGTGGATTACAATGAAAAAAAGAACCCTTTTCCTGGCTGGAACCGGTCTAATACTGGTAGCAGCAAACCTGATCATTTTTCATCTCTTTGGAACCGGTCTATCGATTGGCGTTCAAGTGTTGGCAGGAATCCTTGTCAATACAGCAATTCTTTACATGTATCATCGGTGGGAAGATCAATTGCGAGCTCAGGATCTGGCATCCATCACAGAAATGTTAAGGAGTTATAGCAATGGTAACTTTTTATCTGATACAAAGAATATTCCCTGCGGCTCCAGTTTTGCAAAGGATTTAATAGAAACCCTGCCCAAATTGGAAGAAACCATGAAGGGCCTTTTATATCAAGTCTTACTTTCAGAAGTACAGCTTAAGAATTTTGCCGGTCAGTTAAGGCAAGTTGCTTCTATGAATTTGGAAGCGATGGAAGGAATTTTTACAAATATTGAAACCATCAATCAAGACCTTCATAAAAGTGCTACGGAAGCAGAAGAAAATGCTTCCATTTCCCAAGAATTACTAGGTACAAACATCGAATCCCTTGAAAACACCAGAACCTTTAAGGAATTAACCGATGAATCAAAAGAGAAAATTCTACATAACACCAAAGGGATTGATTTAACCCTTAATGAAGCAAAGGCTATTGAATCTTTAATGAGTGAGACCGCCGAGGAAGTGAAAAATTTAGAGCATCTTTTAATGATGATCAGTGAAATGAGCAATGAAATTAAAGCTATTTCCGAACAAACAAATTTACTTTCTCTCAATGCATCTATTGAAGCGGCCCGTAGTGGAAGTGCGGGTCATGGTTTTGCTGTAGTGGCACAGGAAGTAAAAAAATTAGCCGAGGAAAGCGATGAAACTTCTCAACGAATAGGCGACCATTTGGATCAGATTAAAAAAAGTTTCAAAAACTTGCAGCAAGGAGCTTTTACTTGTGCAAAACAATCGGTTTCTATTAAAGATCAAAGTGAAAATGCAGGAAGAGAATTAACTACCATTCAATCTTCTATGGAAGAAATCACTGCCCAAATCCACCGAATCTCTTCCAGTATGGAAGAACAAAACGTAGCGATTGAAAGCTTAGCTACCAATATTAACAACAATGCTTTATTTACCAATAATTTAGAAAAAATGATGAGTGAAATGAGAAGTAAAATCGAATCCCAGGTAACGAACGAAAAAGAAAACATACATCACGCCCAGGATATTATGGATGTCTCTACCCGTTTTTCTGCTTTTACTAAAAAACTGGAACAACAGGTAGACAGTGAACTGCTAAAAGTAGCTCGCAAAGTAGCTGAGTTAGAATCAAAAGGGTTTATTGATAATGCTTATCTGGAAAAACTTGCCAAAGAAGCGAATATTTCCGAGTTTTATATTTTGAACGAAAAAGGAGTCACGGAATATTGTAATAATCCGATGGGAATTGGGTTTACCATAGAAAATGATCCAGCATCCCAAGCTTATGAATTTTATCAAATACTTGAAGACAAGAATAAAGAAGTGGTTCAAAGTATTCAAAAGAGAGATATTGACGGTGAATACTATAAGTTCACCGGAGTTTCCAAACAGAGCAAGAGAGGAATTATTCAGGTAGGTGTGAATATTAAAGACCTACTTAACTTCAAAGGCTTATCTTAAAAGAAAAATCCACTAGAAGCTGAAAATCATTTTTATAGAACTTCAACCCTACTATAAAGGATATTGAAAAAAATTCCGGTCTTTACTCAGAAAGACTGGAATTTTTTATTTTTGCAATTTAAAGATTTATAGGGTACACTGCTAATGGATCAAGTATTTCTTCATCAAAGGTTAAGCGACATACCAACAGATCCTCCCTTCTACTTATGCTGATCCGCATCTATGCTCAACAAATTTAAAGGAGGCTTTTAAATGAAACCCACTCCATCCCACCTGACTAAAGTGTTACCTAAAATGCTTGTTTTAGGTTTACTCTGTTTGATTTTGTATCAACAGATGTCTTTAAGCCAGAGTATTGGCGATATTCATCAAGAACTTCTCTTCACTTCCAATAGAAATGATGTTTCTCGAGTCCTAGATGATATAAAAGAAACACTAAACCAAGACCACTGGGTTGTCTATGATCACTGGCAGATCCGTAAAATCAATGATGATGACTCAACGATCACCCTTCAATACGAATGGTCTTTATCCGAAACAACCGATGAGGCTGAAATTAGTTTGCAGGTTCAACCCCTGTTGAAAGATCAAAAACCAGCAGGCGATTGGAAAAAACTTCCTGCTACTTCCATTGGCATTAATTCCTACCGGGCTTTTATTGAGGTAACAGCTCTTCAGGATTATCGCATTCAAATTGTTTCTGAGGGAAACTATCAGCATTCCAGTCAAACCATTTCTATTCCCTCTTATTTACACCAACCACCAGATTTAGTGCCTGCTTTTACTTCGATCAGCCACCAGAATAAACCTGATTTTAAGGAAGGAGATGTGGAAATAGGCTTTTCTATGTTTTACCAGAAAGATTATTATAATGATCCTTATTCACCGAGAGAGCCCCATCCCTCCTTGAATTTTATTCCAGAAAAAGCAAAGGCTTATTTTCATATTGACGGACAGGTAATCGAAAAAGATTTATCGTTAGAAGAAAAAGAAAAGAGCAATATGCCTCCGGGTGAATTCCCTGATTATTATTCTAAAGTATGGGCCTTATCTTTCCCCGCCTTTTCTTCGGATTCCTTAGAGAAGTTGCGGATAGAAATTACTTATAAAAATGGATTTTTTGTTTCAAAAGATTATACAGATTTTTTGTATAACCACTTCCCAGATTTATCCAAATAAAATCCAAAATTCTCTACACCTCTTAAATGCCAAAGGTTTCACCCGAGTGTTTCACGTGAAACACTCGGGTTTTTCCTTCTTGGTATATTTTTTAAAGTTCATTAGAATGTCATCCTATCCCTCTGTTTAATCGCATTCGCTATCCTTGTATTATAATGAGCCTATCTGTTATCATTTATATATGACAATTATTTTTTGATGCGAGGTGATCATTATCCCGTTTGCTACGTTTATTCTTTTATCGACTATTTTCTTTACTGGCTGTGGGTTTTTTATACACCAATATATGAAGGTTAAAGAAAAGTATAACATCAAAGACGAAAACACCTTCTATAAGCATGTGAATAAAACGCATAAATGGTCCGAATTAACGATAGTAATAATTTTTGTTTTATATTTACTCGTCTTTGCTTATCCTCAATCCTTCCGATTTTATTATGTAATGGGAGCGATCGCTATCTTTTATAGCTTTCGTGCGTTGATGGAATGGAGGTATAAAAAGCAATCTAATAACTATAGAATCAATATATTGAATGCTGCTTTTTTTCTATTTCTTGCTAGTATTGGAAAAGTATCTTCTTTATTATACTAGAGTCATAAGTGAGAGAAAAAATCCTTCACTTCTACTTCTATTAATAATAAGAAATAGCTCATTAAGTTCACCTCTCTATAGGATACTCTTCTTGTTTTTATACCAATTAGCGAAGTGTTTCACGTGAAACACTTCGCTAAAAAGCCTCTATATCAATCTATAGAGGCTTTTTAAGTGTTGCATTTTATTGTATTTTACAGCGAATTGAGTATTGGTTTTTTGGAGGGAGTTCCTGCTTTTCTTGGGTAAGTCTTTTGAGTGGCATTTGTTTTTCGAAATACTAATAATTGATGATTTAAATCTGTAAAAGGGACCTTTACTTCCAAGCTATCTTCTAATCGAACAGAAAAAACCTGCATAGCCTTTTTAGCCTCTTCTATTTCTTCTTTCCATTGAGGTCCTTTTTGACAAAAGAACCATCCATCTACTTTCAAAAATGGAATGGTATATTCCAATAGCACCGGCAAGGAAGCTACTGCCCTTGAAACAACCGCATCAAAATTTTCACGATAAGGTTTTTGCCTGGCCCCTTCTTCTGCTCTAGCATGAACTAATTCTAAGGAGGTGAGGCCCAATGTTTCCTTCACTTTTTCCAAAAAAACCAATCTTTTATTTAAAGAATCCATTAAGACAAAAGACTGTTCTGGAAATAAAATTTTTAGAGGAATTCCAGGAAAACCAGCTCCTGTCCCTAAGTCTAAAATATGGTGGCATTCTCCATAGGATGGATAAAGGGAACAGGTGGCCGAATCAAGAAAATGATGAGTAAGAATTTCATCCGCATCTTTGATTGCTGTCAGATTCATCTTTTGATTCCATTCCTGTAAAAGCTCTAAGTAATCTCTAAACTGATGGAGTTGGTGATCCTTTAAGGAAAACCCAATTTCTTCCATACCTTCTTTCATTCTTTTTTTCTGGTGCTCATTCATTCTCTTTATCTCACCTCCAGTTTGAAATTTTTATAATGATTTCATTCTTCTCTGTTGTTCTAAAAAGACTAATAAGACTTGTATATCTGCCGGTGATACGCCGGTAATGCGGGAAGCCTGTCCTAAGGAGGTGGGTTTAATGGTAGACAATTTTTCCTGTGCTTCCAACCTTAATCCTTTTATGGAGCCATAATCCAGTTCCGGAGATAGTGGCCTTTGTTCCATTTTCTTAAACTGTTCCACATGCTTCATTTGTTTATCTATATACCCTTGATATTTAATCTGTACTTCGCATTGATGTGCCACTTCTCTTTTGATATCAGAAGGACGCTCTCTATCAATCTCTTTTAAGGCTTCATAACTTATCTCTGGTCTTTTGATAGCATCTTTAAGAGAAATCCCTACCTTTATTTCTGCACTTTTATGTTTTCTTAAAAAAGCGTTGATCTGATCTGGCGGAATCACTGTTTTTTCCAGGCGTTTCATTTCTTTTTTTACTTGTTCTTTCTTTTGAAGGTATCGCTCATACCTTTCTTCTGTGGCTAATCCTATTTGGTAAGCTTTTTCTGTTAACCTTTCATCAGCATTATCCTGCCTTAGGACTAATCGATATTCTGCACGGGAAGTCATCATCCGATAAGGTTCGTTGGTTCCTTTTGTCACCAGATCATCAATCAGTACGCCTATATAAGCCTCTGACCGATCTAGGACAAAGGCTTCTTCTCCACGAATCTTCATCACGGCGTTAATGCCAGCAATCAATCCTTGTGCAGCGGCTTCTTCATATCCGGAAGAACCATTAAACTGTCCTGCGCAGAACAAATTCTGAATATCTTTCATTTCCAAAGACAGATGCAGTTGGGTAGGATCAATACAGTCATATTCAATGGCATAACCAGGTCTCATCATTTTAACATTTTCTAAACCGATCATTGTCCGATACATTTGAAGCTGTACTTCTTCCGGAAGAGACGTACTCATTCCCTGAACATACATTTCACAGGTATCTCTTCCTTCTGGTTCCAGAAAAAATTGATGGGTCGGTTTTTCATTAAATTTAATAATTTTATCTTCAATAGAAGGACAATAACGAACTCCAGTGCTATGAATATCTCCCCGATACATGGCTGAGCGATGAAGGTTTGCCTCAATCACAGCTTTTGTTTCTTCTGTGGTTCGACTTAACCAACAAGGAATTTGCTGGATATCTATGTTTTCGTTTAGAAACGAGAAAGGCACTATTTCTTGATCTCCGTCTTCTCTTTTCATTTTACTATAATCCACAGTCTTTCCATCTACCCTGGCAGGAGTTCCTGTCTTAAAACGTCTCAATTTAATTCCATATGACTCTAGCTTTTCAGAAAGGTACTGGGCAGGAAACATACCGCTGGGGCCGGACGCATAATTGATCTCTCCAATAAAAATTTTACTCTGTAAGTATACGCCTGTAGCTAAAATAACGACCTGACTTCGATAAATAGCACCACTTCGGGCGACAACACCTTTGGTTTTCTGGTCTTCAATCACTAAATCAACCACTTCTGCCTGCACTAATTCTAAGTTTTCCTGGTTTTCAATGGTTTTTTTCATTGACTGATGGTATTGATTTTTATCAGCCTGCGCTCTTAATGAATGAACGGCTGGACCTTTGGCTGTGTTCAGCATTTTACTTTGAATAAAAACCTCATCTGTCGTTAATCCCATTTGCCCCCCAAGGGCATCTACTTCACGCACCAGATGGCCTTTTCCTGTTCCACCAATAGAAGGATTACAGGCTAACATTGCAATCGCGTCTAAAGAGATGGTTAATAATAAGGTTTTATATCCCATTCTGGCAGGTGCCAAAGCAGCTTCACAACCAGCATGCCCTGCTCCTACTACAATAACATCATAATTACCTGCATCAAATTTCATTTCCTTCACCCGTTCTTTCTAATATTGCGTTATCATACTACCAACACGATACTTTAATGACATGATTTGTATTTTTAATCTTCTATTCTATTCTCTTACAGGCTACAAGCCTACTATAAGCTTGCAGTCACAAAAATTCCAATTTCTACCTCTTATCCCTCTATAGGGACAAACTAGGCACAAACCTTCTTTTTTCAGAAATCCTATCATTTTCCAATGCAAAAATTAGAAAAAATATGATCAATCAGGTCTTCTTTAACACTTTCACCAATAATAGCTCCTAATTGGTCCATTGCTTCCTGATAATCTACCTGAACAAAATCCAGCGGCATTCTTGATTCCAATGCCTTCACACCTTCTTTTAAGGAATCATATGCTTTTTCCAAGGCTTGCTGATGCCGGAGATGAGTCACCATTTCTTTTTCTCTGGCATTTTTTTCACCATCATAAACCAGGTTTTCTAAAGCCTCCTCTAATTGAAGCAATCCGGAGGATTCCAGTAAAGACAGTTTAAGAATTTGATCTGAATCGATCCATTCTGGCAATGAAGATTCATCTAAAACCGATGGTAAATCCGTTTTGTTAATAATGATTAAGGCTTTCCGCTTCTGTACCATGTTGAGTAATGCCACTTCTTCAGAAGTAACGGGAGTAGAGGCATCTAACATCATCATTACTAAATCAGCTTGATCAAATAATTGTTTTGCTCTTTCGACTCCCATTTTTTCTACCACATCTTCTGTATCTCTGATGCCGGCGGTGTCCATTAAAACCAAGGGAATCCCTCTTAAATTCAATTGTTCTTCAATGACGTCCCGGGTAGTTCCTGGAATATCTGTCACGATGGCTCTGGATTCTTTCAGCAAAGCATTCATTAATGAGGATTTTCCCACATTCGGTTTCCCAATAATAACGGTTTTTAATCCTTCACGAATGATTTTTCCTGTTTTTGCTGAATCGATTAACCACTGGATATCATCCATTATAGGGATGGTTTTTTCATAAACATCCTCAAAAGTTACTTCATCGATATCTTCTTCTTCCGAAAAATCAATGGACACTTCCATGGCTGCCATCAGATCCAATAGTTCCTCCCTCATTTTTTTTACTTTGCCAGATAAAAACCCTTCTAATTGTCCGAGAGCTGCTTCATGACTAAGATCTGTTTTGGAACCAATTAAATCCATAACGGCTTCTGCCTGAGAAAGATCTAATCTACCACTTAAAAAAGCTCTTTTTGTAAACTCACCGGGCTCCGCTGATCGAACTCCTTGATCTAACAAAGCTTCCATAATTCTTTTTAAGGAGATATAACCACCATGACATTGAATCTCCACCACATCTTCTGTTGTATAGGTATGAGGCGCTTTCATATAGCAGACCAATGCTTCATCAATCATCTTTCCAGTATGTGGATCCATGATCTTTCCATAAGTAAGTCTTCGGTCCTGAAGCCTTGTTACTTTTTTTCCGTTTTTTGTTTCATAGATCATAAGCGCCTTTTGCAGCGATTCTGTTCCACTAATTCGTATGATCCCTATGCCAGCTTCTCCAGAAGCTGTTGAAATGGCCGCTATGGTATCTTCCATGATCCACTTCTTCCTTTCTATCATTACTTTATCAACAAGAACCCGGTTTTCACCGGGTTCCTCTTAGAATGTGAATGCAATTGTTTATTTCTTTAATGCAATGGCTACTTTACGGTAAGGTTCTTCTCCCTCACTAAACGTCTGAATTTTCGGTTCGCTCTGAAGAGCGGCATGAATGATTCTTCGTTCATAAGGGTTCATTGGTTCCAATACCATTTTTCTTCTGGTAGCTTTTACATTTTTAGCCATTTTATGAGCTAATCGAACAAGTGTTTCCTCTCTCTTCTGTCGATAATTTTCTGTGTCCATATGAACTTTCATATATTTATCACGTTGTTTATTAACGACTAATGAGGTAAGGTACTGAATAGAATCTAAGGTTTGTCCTCTTTTTCCTATCACAACGCCCATATTCGGTCCGCTGAGTTCAATATCCATTTGATCACTTTTAATCTTCATATCAATGGTCACATCTAAACTCATGGCTTCAAATAAAGATTGTAAAAATTGTTTAGTTACTTCTTCTGTCTGATCTTTCCGCTCTAATTCCACTTCAGCTTCTTTGCTTCCAAAAACACCTAAAAATCCTTTATAAGGTACTTCAAGAATTTTTACTTCCACATCGTCACGGGAGCAACCTAACTCTTTCAATCCGTTTTCTACAGCTTCTTCAATCGTCTTTCCAGTTGCATGTACTTTTTGGATCACGAGGCTTCACTTCCTTTACCGGTAGATAAGGGGGTGGGTCGGTTAATGATCAATTGCTGTGCCGTCTGGAATAAATTGCTTACCACCCAATACAAAATTAAACCATTCGGAAATTGCATCGACATATAAATAAGCATTAAAGGAAAGAAATAAAGCATCATCTTTTGCATCGATTCCTGTTGTGGATTTCCGCCACCTTTATTGGCCGCCTGCATGGTTTTACTGGAAAGATAGGTGGTCGCTCCTGCTAATAAAGGCATAATCATTTCAGGAATCATTGATGCTGAGAATTCACTGAAGACAATATTAGGAGTTGCGGAAATATCTTCTATCCATAAAAATCCTTGTTGAACCATTTCAGGTGTAAAGCCGTAATCGGCTGGTACTCTTAAGACAGTAAATAGACCAATAATAATTGGAAATTGAATAAGCAGAGGTAAACAACCACCAGCTGGGTTAACATTATGTTCTTTATATAACTCCATCACTTTTTGGTTCATTTTCTCTTTATCGTTTTTATATTGCTTTTGTAGTTCTTTGATTTTTGGTTGGATATCTTGCATTTTTTTCATCGACTTGGTCTGTTTCACCGTAAGGGGAATTAAAACAAGCTTCACCAAAATCGTAAAAATAACAATGGAAATTCCATAATCACCAACTACACCATACACAAGATGTAACAGCTGACTTAAGGGTTCAGCGAAAAATCTCAAAATCATAACCTCCAATATTCAATATACCTTCTTTAATACCTTTTCAATATCTTTATTAATATCTTCTTTTTTACCTAAAGGCTCCTATTAATGAGTCTCATTAACTTACTCTCATTATTTGCTCTTATTAACTTCTTTTATTTAACTGCTCTACTAACTGCTTTATTAACTGCTTTTATATCTATTACTTTTTGCCAGGTACCCGGTCCACTCCTCCTGAATGACATGGATGACATTTTGAGAGACGTTTTAGGGTTAACCATGTTCCTTTCAAAAACCCATGAATTTCATAAGCTTCCAGACTGTACTGAGAGCAGGTAGGATAAAAGCGACAGACGCTTCCTGTTAGTGGTGATATGTAACGCTGATATCCTTTAATAAGGAAAATGACTATCCGCTTTATCCACAATTAGGTAACACCTGCTTTCATCAGTTCAATCCTTATCCATGATCCTTTTTTATTCTGCAGATCCTTTTTCCATCGATTTTTTTGAGGATCGATTTTTCGAAAAGAAAGTTCTGTTCAGAAGATGTGTAACGGCTTTTTGCAGCGTGTGGTAATCTGCTTCACTGCAGCTTATACGAGCTATCCATACCAAATCATAGCCCTTGGGCAGCTGGTCACCCTTTTCCCGTAATATTTCTTTTAGCCGTCGTTTTACTTTGTTCCGTACCACACTTTTTCCGACTTTTTTTGATACCGTAATGCCTATTCGTGTTTCTACCTGTGGATTTTTTCGATAGTAAAGGACTAAGTTACGGTTCGCCACCGATTTTCCTTTTTGATAAATCGTACGAAATTCTTTGTTCTTTTTAATAGTCGGGACGGGTTTCACTTTATTTCCTCCCTCCCGCTGAAAGTATTCTTTTCATTCTATAGAGATAAATCTTATCTAGAGATAAATCCCATACAGAAAAAGGCCACATCCCGCGGCCTTATGCAGTCAGCACTTTTCTTCCTCTTCTTCTTCTGTTTCTTAATATATTTCTTCCGCTCTTTGTTCTCATTCTTTTCCGGAAGCCATGCTCTTTACTTCTTTGTCTTCTTTTTGGCTGGTAAGTTCTTTTCACCGTGAATGCACCCCCTTTACATCTGGTCAGCGGCGAAGGATAAAATCCACATAAACAACTGATGAATCAGACACTGATACACATAGATTATAACGATATCCTATTCTAGTGTCAAGAAAAGAAAACTGTGGAAAAGTAAGTCCACAAAAAATGTGGAAAAAAATTTTTACTCAAGTAAATGTGGATAAACCATAAAAAAATTAATGTGTTTCATGAATAAATGTGGATAAATTCCTTGATTTATGTAGCTTTAAGAATTAAAATGAATTTTGTCATTTTATTCATACTTATCCACAGGGTGTGGATAAAATTGTGGGTAAATAAGCTATCCTGCTGATAAAAACTCATTATCAAAAAAGAAACAGAAAATATGTTTTGTGGATAAAGGCTTATTTGCTATCTTTCGCCACTCTTTATATAATAGGACTCATCAACAAGATTTTAACAATTAATCCACAGAGTTATACACAAATTCACAGGCAAATAACTTTGCGGGTTTATTATTATGGAAAGCTACAGGAGGTTTACAGCATGGATCAGCAGTTATCACAGATATGGGACGAAACACTTAGTGTCATTGAACAGGAAGTGACCGGTGTTAGTTTTGATACCTGGATTAAAGTCATCGAACCTTTAAGGGTACAGGACGATGCAAATCAAATTATTTTTCGTGCCCCCAATCAGTTTATTAAAAATATTTTAAGTGACCGTTATCTCATCCTAATCAAAAATGCCATCAAAGAGGTGACATCCTGTTCTTATGACGTGGTTTTTCAGCTCCCTGATGAAGTGAAAACAGTTGATAGCACAACCTTAGTTACTAATACAGAAGAAGAAAAAACAGGAAACAATCAATCTTCCACAGAGAAAACTCAAACAGCCACAACGATTCAGACAGCTAACAATAATCTTAACCCCAAGTATATTTTTGATACCTTTGTGGTTGGTAACAGTAACCGTTTTGCTCATGCCGCATCGGTAGCTGTCTCTGAGGCACCAGCAAAAGCCTATAATCCCCTCTTTATTTATGGAGGTGTCGGCTTAGGAAAAACGCATCTGATGCATGCCATTGGCCATCACATCTTACAAAGTAATAAACAAATGAAAGTTTTTTATTCATCTTCAGAAACCTTTACCAATGAACTGATAAATTCAATCCGGGATGATAAAAACATTGAATTTCGAAATAAATATCGAAATGTGGATGTATTACTGATTGATGATATCCAGTTTATTGCTAATAAAGAAAGAACCCAGGAAGAGTTTTTCCACACTTTTAATGCCCTTCACCAATATAATAAACAAATTATTATTTCCAGTGACCGACCACCAAAAGAAATCCCTACTTTGGAAGAAAGGCTTCGAAGTCGATTTGAATGGGGTTTAATTGCCGATATTCAACCGCCGGATTATGAAACAAGGATTGCCATCCTGCGAAAAAAAGCTCATTTAGAACAATTAAATGTTTCTGATGATGTTTTACTCTTTATTGCTAAAAAAATACAATCCAATATCCGGGAGTTAGAAGGAGCCTTAAACCGAATCGTAGTCCATTGCAAACTTAATAATAATGAACTGAATATTGATACCGCCAGTCGTATTATTAATGAAGTCTTCACTACTCAGTCAAAACAGATTAATGTAGGATTTATTAAAGAATATATTTCTAATCAATATAGCATCAAAGCAGAAGATCTAGATTCTACCAAACGTACTCGTTCTATTGCTTTTCCCAGACAAATCGCCATGTATTTAACCAGAGAACTGACCGATTTATCTTTACCTAAAATAGGTAAAGAATTTGGTAATCGGGATCATACAACAGTGATGCATGCCCATGATAAAATTGTCAAAGAAATGGAAAAAGATGATCGCTTAAAACAACGGGTTGAAGAAATGTTAAGAGAAATAAAAGGTGGGGATTAACCTATCCCCATCACCATGTGTAAAAAATGTGAAAAGGCTGTGGATAAATTGTGGATAAGTTTTTATCCATTAATTTTTTGCACCTGACTGTGGTAAATGTGGATAAAAAAACATTTTTTACACAAGTTTCTTCACAGGTCAAAACGTTGAAAAAACAAGATTTTGACCGGATCTTAAACAAATTCACAGGGCCTATTACTATGACTACTAACTTTTACTTTTTTGTTGTCTGTTCTTCGAGTTCCATATAATAAAAGGAGGTTATCCACAATGCGTTTCACCATCGATCAAAAGGACCTAATGAAAAGTTTATCTACGGTTCAAAAAGGCGTTTCCAGCAAAACAACCCTTCCTGTTCTGAAAGGTGTTTTCGTCGAAGCGTCAGAAAACTACTTGAAATTAGTCACGACAGATCTGGAAATAGGAATTGAACATTTTGTTTCTGCAGAAGTGGAAGAAGATGGCATTTTTGTTGCTGATGCAAAGTTATTATCCTCTTATATAAGAAAACTACCTTCCCGACCAGTGACGTTTACGGTAGATGAACAGAATCAATTAACCATATCCTGTGACCATATTTCTTTCACGTTGCATTTACTGGAAAAAGAAGAGTTTCCGGAATTACCTATTGTGATGGCGGAAAACTCTTTTACGATTCCACAGGAGTTATTTAAAAGCATGGTACACCAAACGGTATTTTGTGCCTCTCAGGATGAAACAAAACCTTCCCTGCTAGGGTTAAGAGTCGAATTAAAAGACCAGAACCTAAGGTTAATCGGTGTTGACGGGTTTCGGTTAGCTTATCGAAACAGTCCGGTAGAATCTGATTTAGAAGAAGGTTTTACCATACCTGTAAAGGCCATGAATGAATTAATTCAGATTACAGGAGATACACCGTCTCCCATGCAGATTGCTTTTACGGATAAACAAATTGTTTTCTCTCTGGACAATACAAAAATGATCTCCAGAAGAATTGAGAAAGCCTTTATTGAATATGAAAATATTTTGCCAAATGAACACGAAACCAGAATGGTTCTAAGAAAAGATGCCCTTCAAAGTGCGGTAGATCGTGCTTCTTTATTGGGAAGCGAAGGAAAAAGCAGCTTAATGAAATGGAACCTTGAAAATGGTGAATTAATGATGTTTTCTCATACACAAACTGGTCAGATGAAAGAAAAGGTGACGGTGGAGCAAGAAGGAGATAATATGGAGATTGCTTTTAACGCCCGTTACTTAATGGACGCTTTACGAGTTATTGAAGAAGAAGAAATTGCCATTCATATCATTAATCACCGAAGCCCTGCACTTATTAAGCCGGTAGAAGGAGATCACTATTTACACTTAGTTCTTCCTGTCAGAATGGCAACAACGGAAGAAGAATAAATAATGTGAATAGTATGAATAGTGTTCATTCGCATGCGGATTGAAAGAGGAGGGAGAAGGAATGAAATCTTTTCAGATTGAAGGGGAATGGATAAAACTGGATCAATTACTGAAAGCGGCTGAAATAGTGGATAGTGGTGGTCAGGCAAAAATATTTATTAATGCTGGTATTGTCACCGTAAATGGAGAAATCGTATACCAGAGAGGGAAAAAAATATATCCTGGCGATGAAGTGACGGTAGACCATCAACAGATCAAGATCACCTAAAAGCCTGAAGAAAAAGAGGTGAATAGATTGCTTCTGAACAGCGTTAAAATAAAAAATTATCGGAATTATGATCAGGAAGAAATGACATTTGGTCCTGGTCTGAATGTCTTTATTGGCGAAAATGCTCAAGGGAAGACTAATTTGCTGGAAGCTTTGTATTTATGTGCCACCCTTCGTTCCTTTCGAACCAGAAAAGATAGGGAATTAATAAAAAAAGAGGAAGATCAGGCTTATATTAAACTGGAAGTAAGCAGTCAAGAAGGCGAAAAAACCCTGGAAATGCTGTTAAAAAAAGATCAGAAGAAAAGGGTTAAGAAGAATGGCTTAAGCGTGACATCAATTAGCGATTTATTAGGAACGGTGAAAGCCGTTCTTTTTTCGCCGGAAGACCTTAAAATTGTTAAAGACAGCCCTTTGGAAAGAAGACAGTTTATGGATAGCGAAATCATTCAAACCTCACCACGTTATTATCACAGCCTTAAAAGCTACCAAAAAATAGTAAAGCAACGAAATCAATTACTTAAAAAAATGGATGTCAACGAAGAACAACTTATGGTGTGGGATCAGCAATTATCCGAATATGCCAGTATGGTTCTACAGTTGCGACACCAATTTTTATCAGAATTATTAGCCTTGGCAAAACCAATTCATCAAGCAATAACGGAAGGAAAAGAAGCTTTAGATCTGGAATACAGTCCGGGGATAAAATTACCAAAGGATTGGTATCGCTATGCACAAGTGGATTTAAGGGATTATATTCAAGGGGAAATGGAAAGGTACCGAAAAAAGGACCTTTACCATCGGACAACACATTTAGGCCCTCATCGGGATGATATTCATTTTATGATTAATGGGATGGAAGTAAGGCGATTTGGATCACAGGGACAAAAAAGAACCGTCGTTTTATCCCTTAAATTGGCGGTACTAGAATGGGTAAAAAAAGAATCTGGCGAATATCCTGTATTGATGTTAGATGATGTCACCAGTGAATTGGATCATAAACGTCAAGAATATTTACTGCATTATCTAAAACCAATACAAACCTTTATCACGACCACTCATTTTGATGAAAAAATGAAAAAAAATTCTGAAGGTAGCTTTTTTTTGATTCAAGATGGAAAAATAAAGAAAAAAACATGGTAAATTAGCTTTCCTTCCGGAAAGCTTAGACTGAAGACAAATTATGTAGACATGGTAATTTGAGGCGAGGACATCTAACAAAGAGCTTGTATGTGTTTTTCGAAAAAGAGAGAAAACCGGTAGAAATCCTTGTTTGAAAAGAGTACCCGCAGGGCACGAGTGAGTTTGGATTTCTGTTTTCGACCTTTCGACCAAAACACACAAGATCGTAGTGTTATAACCGAGTTCAAATTACTTTGTCTACAACCTGCAGCTTTCCTTCCGGAAAGCTTTCCAAAAATCAACAAAAACGATATAATGAATATGTTAAGGACAATTCAAAGAGGAGTTGATCCCTATTCGCTATGTATTTACATATTGGAGATAATTTATTGGTCCGAAAAAAAGAAATCATCGCCATTATGGACATTCGAAAAATAAGTCATGCAGAAAAATCAACACTGACTTGTTTTCATAAAGGTGATGAATCTGTTAAATCTTTGGTTATTTTATCACCTTCTTTAACAAGACAAAAAAAAAGAAACCAACGAGGGCAACAGAAGAGGAAGGATCAACAAGGACCAGAGCATATTGTGCTGGTTTCTTCTATTTCGCCAATGACCTTAAAAGACCGTGTTTCCAATAGTTAAATAAGAAATACCAAAAGAATAGAAGTGAGGGAAATTATGGAAAACCAACAGCCTAACTATAATGCAGATCAGATACAGGTTTTGGAAGGTTTAGAACCAGTAAGAAAAAGACCTGGTATGTACATTGGTAGCACAGGAAGCCGGGGACTTCATCATTTGGTTTATGAAGCCGTTGATAACAGTATTGATGAAGCTTTAGCTGGTTACTGTACGGAAGTTACGGTTGTTATCAGTGATGATAATGCCATCCAGGTATCGGACAATGGTAGGGGCATTCCGGTAGAAGTTCATCCCCAAACAGGAAAATCAACACTGGAAACGGTGATGACTATTTTGCATGCCGGTGGAAAATTTGGCGGTGATGGCTATAAAGTTTCCGGTGGTCTTCATGGTGTTGGAATTTCAGTTGTTAACGCCTTATCAGAATACTTGAAGGTGGAAGTGAAAAGAGAAGGCTATCGGCATGTGCAGGAATATCAAAAAGGCATTCCTTTATCAGAAATATGTCAGAAAGAAGCAACAGAAGAAACGGGTACCAGCATGTTTTTTCAGCCGGATCCGGAAATATTTGAAGAAGTATTGTTTCGTTATGAATCTTTAGAAAATAGATTAAGAGAATTAGCTTTTCTTAATAAAGGCATTCGGATTAATCTGGAAGATACCCGACCAGAAAAAGAAAAAAAGAGCATTTTTCATTATGATGGAGGGATTAGAGAATTTGTCCGTCATATTAATAAAAACCGGGAAGCCATCCATGAAAGCATTATGTATTTTGAAAAAGAACGGGATAATACCATTGTAGAGATTGCCATGCAATACACAGATTCCTATACAGAAAATATTTTCACCTTTGCTAATAATATCAATACCCAGGAAGGTGGCACTCATTTAAGTGGGTTTAAAGGAGCAATGACCAGGGTTATTAATGATTATGCCCGAAAAAATGGATACCTGAAAGAAAAAGACCTTAACCTGCTGGGAGAAGACATAAGAGAAGGATTAACCGCCGTTATTTCTGTGAAATTAATGGACCCACAATATGAAGGTCAGACAAAAACAAAACTGGGCAACAGTGAAATAAAAGGAATTGTGGAAGGTTTTACCGGCGAATTTTTGGATTCTTTTCTGGAAGAAAATCCGGCTGACGCCAGAATTGTCATGGATAAATGCCTTCGTGCCCAAAGAGCCAGAGAAGCGGCTAAAAAAGCCAGAGAACTTACCCGTCGTAAAGGGGTCCTGGAAAACACAGCACTTCCTGGAAAACTAGCTGATTGCTCTGAAAGAGATCCGTCTCTTTGTGAAATATATATTGTCGAGGGTGATAGTGCGGGAGGTAGTGCCAAGCAAGGCAGAGATAGGGCTACCCAAGCGATTTTACCTTTAAGGGGAAAAATTCTTAACGTAGAAAAAGCCCGGTTGGACAGAATGTTAAATTTTTCTGAAATAAGAGCCATGATCACAGCTTTTGGCTGCGGCATTGGGGATGAATTTGACCTAAATAAGCTGCGTTACCATAAAATTATTATTATGACGGATGCGGATGTAGACGGTGCTCATATTCGGACACTATTACTTACTTTCTTTTTCCGTCATATGAAATCCTTAGTGGAAAGTGGTCATATCTATATTGCTCAACCGCCTTTATATAAACTGAGCCGAGGGAAAGATCAGCGATACGCCTATTCGGATGAAGAAATGAAAAAACAGATGCAGGAAATGAGCCCAGAAAAAGAAGGTATCGTTGGTATTCAGCGTTACAAAGGGCTTGGTGAAATGAATCCGGAACAGCTATGGGATACTACCATGAATCCACAGACAAGAACCTTATTACAAGTTAGTATAGAAGAAGCCGCTGTGGCGGACGAAATTTTTACTACCTTGATGGGAGAAAAAGTGGAACCAAGAAGACAGTTTATTGAAAACAATGCAAAATATGTCACCAACCTTGACATATAAGAGGGGGATAATAGGCGATGGAACAAGAAATGGATAAAATTCTCCCGATAGGCATCGAGGAAGAGATGAAAAAATCTTATATCGACTATGCAATGAGTGTTATTGTGGGTCGTGCTTTGCCAGATGTAAGAGATGGGTTTAAGCCTGTCCATCGACGAATTTTATACGCCATGAATGAACTGGGATTAGCACCAGAAAAAGCACATCGAAAATCAGCCCGTATTGTCGGGGATGTTTTAGGTAAATATCATCCTCATGGAGATAGTGCTGTTTATTTTGCAATGGTCAGGATGGCTCAGGATTTTTCAATTCGTTACCCGCTGGTGGATGGGCACGGAAACTTTGGATCCGTTGACGGTGATAGCCCGGCGGCTATGCGTTATACAGAAGCAAAGTTAGGAAAAATTGCTGTTGAAATGTTAAGGGATATCCAAAAAGAAACCGTTGATTTTACACTCAACTTTGATGAAACATTAAAAGAACCACAAGTACTTCCTAGCCGTTATCCAAACTTATTAGTCAATGGATCTAACGGAATTGCCGTCGGAATGGCTACTTCTATTCCTCCTCATAATTTAGGTGAGGTGATTGATGGTGCCATTCAGTATATGGATGATCCGGAAATATCCCTGGAAGAAATGATGACCTTTATACAAGGACCGGATTTTCCAACCGGTGCTACCATTATTGGGAAAGCAGGAATAATTGAAGCCTACCGTACCGGCAGAGGTCGGGCTAAGGTAAGGGCAAAAGCTGCTATTGAACCAATGGATAAAGGAAAACAACAAATTATTGTGACAGAACTTCCTTATCAGGTAAATAAAGCGAAGCTAATTGAAAAAATAGCTCAATTAGTCCGGGACAAAAAAATAGAAGGAATCACAGACCTACGGGACGAAAGTGACCGGACTGGTATGCGTATTGTGATTGAACTTCGAAAAGACGCCAATGCCAATGTTATTCTAAACAAATTATATAAACATTCTCAAATGGAAGACACCTTTAGCATTATTATGCTGGCCTTAGTTGACGGGCAACCACAAATCTTAAACCTGAAAGAAATGATTCACCATTATATTCAACACCAGAAAGAAATTATTACCCGGCGGACACAATTTGATCTTAAAAAAGCAGAAGACAAAGCCCATATTTTAGAAGGCCTTAAAATAGCGTTAGATCATCTGGACGAAGTCATCAAACTAATCCGAGGTTCTCGCACAGGAGCAGAAGCTAAAGAAGGGCTGATGAATCAGTTCGGACTTTCAGACCGACAGGCTCAGGCAATATTAGATATGAGGCTGCAACGTTTAACCGGCTTAGAACGCGATAAAGTAATGGAAGACTATCAAGTGACGTTGGCATTAATCAAAGAATTAAAAGAAATCTTAGCCAGTGAAACCTTGATCAACGATATTATAAGAGATGAATTAACAGAAATCCGTGATAAGTATGGGGACCCCCGACGTACGGATATTGAAGAAGATGTAAATGAACTCAATATGGAAGACTTTATTGCTGAAGAAGACGTGGTCATTACCATGACACATTTTGGTTATTGTAAACGAGTACCACTGGATATTTATAAAAGCCAGAAAAGAGGCGGAAAAGGAATTAGTGGTTTGAGTACAAGAGATGATGATTTTGTGGAAAGGCTTATTATCACTTCTACCCACAGTTCTCTTCTTTTCTTTACCAATAAAGGAAAAGTCTACAAAATGAAAGCCTATGAAATACCGGAAGGTAAACGTCAATCTAAAGGATCGGCCATTGTGAATTTATTACAATTAGATTCAGATGAAAAAATCAGTGCCACCATTCCGGTAAATAAAAATTGTCAGTTACAGTACTTAATGATGGCCACTCAAAAAGGGCTGGTGAAAAAAACCCAGTTATGCCAGTTTGAAAGAGGTCGTAAAAAAGGATTAATAGCCATTAATCTAAAAGAAAATGATGAACTGATCAGCGTTCGTATGGTGAATGATGATCAAAAAATCATATTGGTGACGGCAAAAGGGATCGCCATCCGATTTAATGAAAAAGATATAAGAGAAACAGGAAGAAGTTCCATGGGTGTCCGGGGCATTAAACTGAAAAAAGATGATAAACTGGTGTCCATGGTTGTTTCTGAAGAAGACGGCGATTTACTGGTAGTGAGTGAACGAGGTTATGGAAAGAGAACCGATATCAACCAATATAAAGTTCAGTCCCGAGGTGGGAAAGGACTATACACCTACCAATATAGTGAAGAAACCGGTGAAATCATTGGTGCAAGGCTTACCTATGATGATGATGAGCTGCTGCTGATTAATCAAGATGGTAGTATTATACGCTTGGATATGCAGCCGATTCCATGCCTTAATCGACGAACCAAAGGGGTTAAACTAATGAGAACAGATGAAAATCATTACATCATCTCGATGGCATTGGTACCTAGAAGAGAAGAAGATCCGATGGATAAAGGGATCGATGAAGAACAGGAAGAAGAGACAGAACAGAAAGAAGAGAAAACAGAAATAGAGAATCAAAGCGAGGAATAAAAGCATGTCAGTCTTCTAAGAAGAAGACTGACATGCTTTTTTCTTTGATGACATAAGAAGATACCCATATTAAGAAAATTTTACACTCTATTTTATGGTTAACATGGTGAAATTCGGTATCTTCTGTTATAATTACCTATAAGTGTTCTTTTTTGAAAACAATATACGAAAAGCATACCTAATACGACAAAGGGAGGGAAGTATATTGGCACTGACAATTCAAAAAACATACAACGAATCAGAAGAAAAATGGATTATGGTTCTTGAAGGAGAAGTAGACCTTCATACAGCAGACCAACTGAAAGAAGCGGTTAATCAAATGCTGAGCGAAAAAACAGAAGATGTTAAAATTTTAGGTGATCGGTTAGATTATATTGATAGTACAGGCCTCAGTGTCTTTATTAGTGCACTTAAAAAATTACAAAAAGAAAACAAGAGTATTATTCTGAAAAACATGAAGCCAAGCATAAAAAAATTATTAAATATCACAGGATTGGATAAAATAATAGTGGTAGAATAAAATAACTATAAGAAAAGTGTGGGATGATTTGTGAATTTGAAAACAAAGGAGTTAAGCCAAATGAGTAAAGAGCTCACCCAAGAGATGATTGAAATTTCAATCCCTCATCGAGCTGAGTATGTTAGCCTAGTAAGACTGACGGTTGCATCAATTGCTAATCGTATGGGGTTTGATATTGAAGATATCGAAGATATCAAAGTGGCCCTTTCAGAAGCCTGCTCCAATGCTATTATGCATGGAGGATGTCCTAAAGATGATAATTTTATCGTCCAGTTTTTATTGGAAAAAGCACGTTTAACGATTTCTGTCTCTGATTTTGGCAAGGGATATCAAAAAGAGAGTATTCCGGAACCTAATACGGAAGAACTCAGAGAAGGAGGACTGGGGATTTTTATCATCAAATCCCTGATGGATGATGTACATATTGATTCTGGAAGCAACCAGGGCACATCTATCAGAATGATAAAAAATCTAAGGGAGGAGTCCTGATGCATACATCTTTTTCAAAAAAAGAATCTGATCTTAAAGAGATACCACCGATGGACTCGCTCAGTGATAAAGAATTATTTTTATTATACAAAGATAACAGGCATGTATATATCCGTAATGAATTGGTAAAAAGACATTTGTTTATCGCTGAAATTCTTTCCAGAAAATACCTTAATAAAGGGATAGACTATGAAGATATTTATCAAGTGGCATCCCTTGGTTTAATCTATGCGATTGAACGATTTGATACGGAAAGAGGTTATGAATTTTCCAGTTTTGCCACACCAACCATTATCGGGGAAATCAAAAAATATTTCCGGGATAAAGGCTGGTCCATTCGTGTGCCCAGAAGAATTCAGGAATTATCAAAAAAAATCAACACCACTAAATCCACTCTGCAACAAGAACTTCAACGAACTCCTAAAATAAAAGACATTGCCGAGTATCTTAACTGTACGGAAGAAGAAGTCATCGAAGCCATGGAGGCTAATCAGGTATATACACCAAAATCCCTAGACCTGACTTACGATAATGAAGGGGAAGATAAGGATATTCAGTTTATGGACCTGATCGGTGAACCTGATAAAATGTTTGATTTTATTGAAAATCGTGATTTTATTTATCAGGCCATGGAAAAGCTTAACGAAGTAGAACGAATCGTACTTCAAGATCGGTTTTTTGAGAATAAAACCCAGATGCAGGTAGCAACTACCTTACAAGTTTCTCAAATGACGGTTTCACGGATGGAGAAAAAAATTATTGAAAAATTCAAGAAAGAGCTAAAAAAGACCATGATGTAAAAACCATGATGTAAAGACCATGATGCAAGGTAAAAAGTTATCTTATACAAACCGTTACATTTTGCTGAATGACTAGGAAGCAGGTGAAAAACGTATGACAAAAGGAAAAAAAGTAATCAGTATCCTCATAGCGGCGTTTATTATTGGAACGCTGTTTTTCAATGAAATCATTCTTTTTATCACTGATTTACAGTGGTTTCAAGACCTAGGCTATGAAAGGGTGTTTCTTAAAAAAATACAAACCCAACTAATGCTGGGAGTACCCATTTTTTTCCTGTCCGGATTTTTTTACTATTACTATTTCCGGTTTATGAAAAATCGCTATGAAAAAAAAATAGCCAGTTTTCATCAAACCGTATCCAATAAAACCATTAACCGATGGCTATTACTACCGGCAAGCCTTATGGCGTTTATAACAGCTACCTCCATTGCCGGACAGTATTGGTGGCAATTATTAACCTTTCGCCATCAAGTACCGTTTGCGATTAATGACCCGGTTTTTGGGAATGATCTGGCCTGGTATTTCTTTACATGGCCATTGCTTAGAGAAGGCTTGGGTACTTTTATTACCCTTCTATTTCTACTGGTTCTCATTACAGCTATCTTTTTTGGAGCAATGGTTTTTCTTAGAAGACCAACTTTAGTAGAAGTATCCGAAGGAGAAAATCCACGAACACAAATGCTTAACCGGTTCTTATCTTTTGGTGCCGGTAATTTAGTGGTACTGGGTGTATTGTTTTTTTTAACCACTGGAGCAAGATTTTTTGTCAGTCTTTACGACATTCTTTATTCTCCCCAGGGAGCTGTTTATGGTGCCAGTTTTACAGATATTAAGGTAAACCTTCCGCTGTACCGGATTCAAATGGTTGTTAGTGTTGCGGCGGCCCTTCTATTATGGCTAGGGTACCAGAAAAAGAAAAAGAAATTAATGATCGCTGCACCTATATTATTACTAGTGGTTTCTATCCTGGGGCAAATCCTTTCCATTGGTGTGGAACGGTTTATGGTAGAACCTAATGTATTAGCCCGTGAAACCCCTTATATTGAAAGAAACATAGCATTTACCCGAAAAGCTTATAACTTGGATGACGTCTATGAAATGGAGTTTGATGTGGATTATCGGCTAACAAGAGAAGACTTGGAGAAAAACCCTCAAACCATTAACAATATCCGTATTAACGATTATCGACCAGCATTGGAGAGCTATAATCAATTGCAGGCGATAAGACCTTATTATCAGTTTAAGGATGTTGATATCGACCGGTATACCATTAATGATGAATACCGGCAGGTTTTTTTATCCGCCAGAGAACTGAATATGGATCGCATCAGTGACTCCGCTAAAACCTGGTTAAACATGCACTTAAAATATACCCATGGATACGGGGCGGTGCTGTCACCGGTCAATCAGGTAACAACACAGGGACAACCAGAATTATTTATCCGTAACATTCCACCAGTCAGTATGATTGACAAAGAAATTACCCGGCCGGAAATATATTTTGGAGAACTGACCAACCATTATATTATTGTGAATACGGATGAAATGGAATTTGATTATCCAATGGGTGAAGATAATGCAGAAACCAGATTTGAAGGAGAGGCAGGCATTGAGTTAAAAGGAATTAATCGAGCACTGTATGCTCTGAGAGAACGAAATTTCCGTATTTTTCTATCTGGCAGCATTTCCGGAGAAAGCCGTATTATTTTTGACCGAAATGTGATGGATCGAGTTACGAAAATAGCTCCTTTTCTTCATTACGATGAGGATCCCTATCTTATTATTCATGAAGGAAGCCTCTACTGGATGATGGACGCCTTTACTTTAGGCGATAAATATCCTTATGCTACTCCTTATATGGAAGGAAATAAGAATTATATCCGAAACTCAGTGAAAGTAGTGGTTGATGCCTATCATGGCACCACCGACTTTTATATTGCCGAACCGGAAGATCCAGTGATTCAAACCTACAGCAATATCTTTCCAGGACTTTTCCAGCCTTTGGAAGCCATGCCGGAAGGACTTCAACAACATATTCGCTACCCTCAGGAAATATTTGATATCCAAACCGTGGTGTATGAAAGATATCATATGAGTAATCCTTCTGTTTTTTATTTAGACGAGGATTTGTGGAATATCGCTCAGGAAAGATATTCCGGTCAATTTCAGCCTGTAGAATCCCAGTATATGATCTACTCCCTGCCGGAGGAGGAAAAAGAAGAGTTTTTATTATCCGTACCCTATACCCCTAACCGGTTAAATAATATGGTTGCTAAACTGGTAGCCCGAAGTGATGGAGAACATTATGGAGAACTGGTATTATACCGGATGCCGAAAGACCGAAATATTTATGGGCCAAGGCAAATCGAAGCCCGTATCGATCAAAACGAAAGAATCTCACAAAGCTTAACCCTTTGGGGAGAAGGAGGTTCTGAAGTAATAAGAGGTAATCTGTTAGTCATTCCTGTTGAAAACAGTCTGCTATACGTAGAACCCCTTTATATAAGAGCGGCAAATTCTGAAAGCCCACCGGAAGTTAAACAGGTGATTGCTGCTTTTGGGGATGATATTGTGATGGAAAACACCTTGGAAGAAGCCTTGGAAAGTCTTTTCGGTGCTGGGCCACCAAGCATACCGGAGGAAGATGATGTGCCAGAAGAAGCATTACCGGAGGAAGTAATAGAGGAAGATGACATATCGGAAGAAAGTCCAGCCGAAAGACCAGAAGAAACGCCCTCTTATGACTTTACCGATGCTACGGTTCAGGAGATTATCCAAGAAGCCAACCGTGCTTTTGACGAAGCACAGAGAGCATCTCAACAAGGAGACTGGGCAGCTTACGGAGAAGCTTTAAACCGCTTGGAAGAAGCCTTAAGACGCTTGGAAAGCCAGTAACAAAGAGAAAGAAATAGAGGTTATCTTTTTTGAAAGAATTGTCAAGTGAACGTAGATATGATAAAATACAGAAAAATGTATCCATTAACTAAGAAGGGTCCAGTAAATTCCTTTTCTTTTTATAGAGAGTCGACGGTGGCTGAAAGTCGATAAAGGAAAGAATTGAAACCAGCCTGGAGTTGCTGTAAAAAGCCGGCAGCCCACCGTTATCGGGTTTTAGAGAGGACTTTCTGAACAAAGAAAGTCAATCAGGGTGGCAACGCGGAGATCAAGGCCTTCGTCCCTTCAGGGGATGAAGGCTATTTTTGTGAAGAAAAAAGGAGGAAAAACAAATGTTAGATATGAAACGTATTAGAAATGAACTGGATAGTATGAAAGCTGCTATGAATCGGCGAGGCGAAGCCGATATCGACCTGGACGAAGTAGTAGCCTTAGATGAAGAACGCCGAAAACGACTTCAGGAAGTAGAACAAATGAAAAGCGAACAAAACCGAGTATCAAAAGAAATTCCAAAACTAAAAAAAGCCGGGGAAGATACAACAGAAGTTATGACGCAAATGAAAGAACTATCAGCCAGTATAAAAGATTTGGACGCCAAGATAACACAGGTGGAAGAAACCTTGCATGAAAAAATGATGCGTATTCCTAATGTTCCTCATCCGGAAGTGCCACAAGGTGAAACAGATGAAGATAATGTGGAAGTAAAAACCTGGGGAGAAAAACCAGCCTTTGATTTTGAACATCAGGCCCATTGGGATGTGGGTGGCAATTTGGATATCTTAGATTTTGAAAGAGCTGCCAAGGTAACCGGGTCCCGTTTTGTTCTCTATAAGAAAGCCGGTGCCAGGCTGGAACGGGCTCTTATTAACTTTATGCTGGACCTTCACATTAACGAACACGGGTATGAAGAAGTGTTACCACCTTTTATGGTCAACCGTCAAAGTATGACTGGTACCGGTCAATTGCCTAAATTTGAGGAAGATACTTTTCGGATTCCTCAAAAAGATTTCTTTCTTGTTCCAACAGCCGAAGTGCCTGTTACCAATATTTACCGGGATGAAATTCTGGAAGAAGAAGCCATGCCTTTATACTATGCCGCCTATACCCCTTGTTTTCGTTCTGAAGCCGGATCAGCCGGTCGGGATACAAGAGGTCTGATCCGTCAGCATCAATTTAATAAAGTAGAGATGGTGAAATTCACTACTCCGGAAACTTCCTATCAAGAATTAGAAAGCTTAGTGGCAAATGCAGAAAAAGTGTTGCAAACCCTTCAGCTTCCTTATCGGATTGTGAAAATCGCTACAGGAGATCTCGGCTTTACAGCTGCCTTTAAGTATGACTTAGAAGTATGGATGCCAAGTTATGACCGCTATGTAGAAATCTCTTCCTGCAGTAATTTCGAAGATTTTCAGGCCAGAAGAGCCAATATCCGCTACCGGCCTAAAGACGGCGGAAAAGTAAGCTTTGTCCATACCCTAAATGGATCCGGATTGGCTGTAGGCCGAACCTTAGCCGCTATTCTGGAAAATTTCCAGCAAGCCGATGGTTCCGTAATCATACCAGAAGCCTTAAGAAGCTATATGGGAGGTATGGAAAAAATAGAAAAATAAAGCAACTTAAAAGATTAATAAAGACAAGGATTTGTAGCGCAAAGGCAGCATTTTCTAAACAAAGAAAAAAAGTTTAAGGAAAGAGATAAGAGGTAAAAGATAAACATATAGAAAGAAACCTAAGAAGAAAACCTAAAGAATAAAACGATAAAGGAAGGTGCTTCTGTGGACTCTATGGTGATGGTTTATTTCGAAGAAACCTTTGAACAATTGGATCAATGTGAAAAATGCCTGCAGCATTTGGAAAAAGGATATTCTGAAGAATATGTTAATCAGTTTTTCCGATGCGCCCATTCTATTAAAGGCTCGTCAGATGCCATGGGTTATGAAGAAGTAAAAGACCTGACCCATCAACTGGAAGATATCTGGATTTTGATACGTTCAAAACAATTATCCATCTGTAAAGACATTCTGGATATCTCCTATCAGGCGGTTGATACCATTTATCAAATGGTCGAAAACAGAAAAAACCCTGCTACAGAGCCTGACCTGGTTGCTCAGTTAATAGAAAAATCGAAAATCCTTAAACAAGAAATCGGTGCCTTTGGAGCACAAAAGACAACAAAGAAGACGGTTAAACAAAAAAAGGATGAAGCAGAAAAAGAAGAGATAGCTTCTAAACAGGTTATCCACGAAAACAAGGTGGAAGAACAGACATTATCTTACCCTAACCAATACTTTATCCAGATTATGATGGAGCCAGAAAATCCAATGCCAGCCGTTACCCAATTTCTGATTCTAAAAAGTTTAGAAGAAAATGGTGTGATTGATTATGCAAAACCATCTGTAGAAAAGATAAGGAATATGGATGAAGAGAACCATCACTTTGAAATGGAGTTTATTTTCCAGACTGCGTTAAATCGAAACGAACTTCATAAAGAAATAGAAATAGGCTATATTAAGGATTTTGTTATTATTGATCTAAAAGAAGCCTATCAAAAACATGTTCTAACTATATCGGATAAAGATTTTTTTGATTATTTTTTTCGTGAAATATCAAGAGTGATTCAGTTGATTAATGAAAAACAAAAGAAAACCATGGATCCTTCTTTTTGGAAAAAAGTAGAATTTGTGATAATTAAAATCCATTCAAAATCGGTTTTGTTGGAGAATGATTTTTATTATGATCAGCTAAAAGATCACTTAGACATCATCAAAGATTTGGTAAATATGAAGCAAAGAGATGAAACCGTGGATGCTCTGGATCATGAAACACTTTTTTTTATTCTTCAAAAAATGTTTTTGCAATTGTTGCAAGAAGTATACCGTATGATAAAAAACGAAATTATCATACGGTATATGGAAGTAAAAGAAGGACAGAATATGATCCTAACCTTCCAGAATATCACCTTAGAAATGGAACCAGAACGTTATAAAATACTGTTGATTGATATCAGCTTGTTATCAAAACTTAGAGAAGACGAAATGCAATCTCTTGAAACCGTATATCAAAAGTTAAAAGATATGGGAATCAGCATGTTTTTGGTGCATGACGGGAAAAGAAATAAACGAGTATATACCGGCCAACGCTTTTTTACCCCAATACAACATATTATTCGATACCAGAATGAAAAAGAAATGATCCGAAAAATATTAATTGCCTGGAAATCTGGTGAAGAAGTAAAAGGAGCAGAAGAAGTAGAGGAGGCAAATAATGAAAATATTGATTGCTGAAGATCATCATCCTTCCAGTTATGTACTGAAAAAATTTCTGGAAATCTATGGAGAATGTACTCTTGTAGAAAATGGCATGGATGCTGTTAATAGCTTTCTTCAATCCCTAAAAGAAGGGGAGGGTTTTGATTTAATTTGCCTTGATATTTTAATGCCTAAAATGGATGGATTAAAGACCTTACAATCGATTCGAAAGATACAGGAAAAAATGAAGAATGAAAATAAAAAAGAACCACGAATCATCATGGTAACGGCTTTGGAAGAAACGGATAATATTTATAAAGCCTTTGAAGAGGGTTGCGATGCGTATCTGGTAAAACCATATACGAAAGAAAAACTGGAAGCAACATTAAAAAAATTAGATATTCTCCCGAAAGAATCCACGTAACCCTTTCTTATCAGACTCTTTTAAAACATAAGGAGTGAAATAAATGCATAACCCTTCTGTACTGGTCATTGAAGATGAAGAAAAACTGCGAAAACTGGTAGCTACCTACTTCAAAAGAGAAAATTATCAGGTCTTTGAAGCCGCTGATGGTGTGGAAGGTGTCACCCTGTTTGAAGATCATCCTATGGATCTGGTGATTTTAGATATTATGATGCCTGGCTATGATGGATGGACGGTTTGCCGACGAATCAGAGAAGAAAGTCAGGTTCCAGTGATTTTGCTAACCGCTCGCAGTGAAGAAAATGATAAGCTTTTTGGTTTTGAACTGGGAGCCGATGACTACATGACAAAACCTTTTAGTGTCAAAGAACTGATGGCCCGCAGCAAAGCACTGCTAAAACGAAGTGGTGTGGTTTCAGAAGAAAAACAATATCAGATTGGTGAGTTGTGGGTAGATACAGATCGGCATCATGTTGAAGTGAAAGGGAAGGTAATAGACCTGACACCTAAAGAGTATGAACTTTTATTACTTTTCTTAAAAAACAGTAACCAGGCAATGGAACGGGAAACCATCTTAAATAAAGTATGGGGTTACGATTATTACGGAGATGATCGTACTGTCGATACCCATGTCAAACGATTGCGGCACAAATTAGGGGATGTTAGTCAGAGAATCCGCACCCTTCGGGGAGTTGGGTACATTTTTGAGGTGACGAAGGAATGAACATATCCATTGCCAAACGAATAAGTTTCTTATTTACTCTTTTCGCACTTCTGATTCTGGGACTGGTATGGACGGCTCAGAATTTTTTTTTGGAACCCTATTATATTTATCAAAAATCCGGACAAATTGAAAATGCTGAACAACACTTAAAAGGATTAATGGAAGAAACGGGCTTAGGAGATCCTATGCAAGAAGCAATGGATGAAATGGCTGAAAAACTGCATGGTTGGATTCTATTGATGGACGAAGACGGTCGCATTCTTCAACAAGCCAATGAAGAAACTTCTGGTAGAGGCGGACGGATGCATCACTCTTCGCCATCTCATCATTCTATGATGCGGCATATGGAAAAAGGAAGGGCATCCATGCATCAAACTCAGGGCCAAAGTGGTCCACAAAATTTTCTAACCTTAACAACACCTATTGAACCCTATTATCTATTTTTTCAAGTACCCCTACAACCTATGGAAGAAGTCTTAGGAATTGCAGCACAGTTTAATTTGCTGCTAGCCGTACTGGCACTGGTCCTTGCTTTATTTCTATCCCTAGGTTTTTCAAAAAGCATTACCAGACCTTTGCTTCAGTTAAATCATGCCGTTCAGCAAAAATCAACCACCGGTTTTTCTTTGCCTTGGAAAAAAATACCGGCCGATGAAATTGGTCAGCTGGGAATGTCTTTTCAACAGTTAACCCATGAGTTAGATCAAACCATTCAAGCCTTACAAATGGAATTAGATAAAGAGAAGAATCTGGAAAAACTGAGAAAACAGTTTGTAGCCCGAGTTTCTCATGAATTACAAACTCCTATCGCGTTGATTCAAGGATATGCTGAAGCCCTAGAAGATGGAGTGGCATCCACAGAGGAAGAAGCCAAGGAATACTTGGAAACGATTCAGGAAGAAAGCCATCAGATGAGCCGCATTGTAAAAGATTTACTGGATTTGGAACAACTGGAATCCGGTGTTTTTCGAGTGGAACAAAAACCTTTGGATCTAAAAGAGTTGCTGGAAGAAACAAAAGACCGGTTCCAATTGTTTTTTCAAGAAAAAAACCTCCAAGTTAAAATCATTCTGCCCAAAGAACCAGTGATCGTTATTGGTGATTATCAACGGTTAGAACAAGTAATGTACAATTTGCTAAAAAATGCGCTTAACCATAGCTATCAAGGTGGTATTCTTTCTTTGGCATTGGAAAGAAAAGAAAAAAAGGCAAAGGTAACGGTTTTTAATACGGGAGATCCCATTCCAGAAGAAAAAATATCGCTGATATGGGAAAGTTTTTACCGTGGCGATGACAGACGGGCAGGTAATGGTTTAGGATTGGCTATTGTAAAAAGCGTATTAGATCTTCATGACAGTGATTATGGAGTGGAAAACAAAGAAAATGGAGTGGCTTTTTTCTTCAAAATGAAGCTTTCTTAATATAGGTAATAAAATTTTTTCTTTATTTCTTCATTTCTTCATTGTTTTTTCACAGAATGGACACAATCTTTCTTTATAATGAGTTTCATAGTCACCTCCGATGAAAGAGCCTTCTGAAAAAGATGGTACGGAGAGGGACTAAAGAATGAAAGAAACCAAATCAAATAATGAAGAAGGAGATGGTAAGAATGAAGAATGTATTAAAAGGTGCCGCCTTAAGTTTGTTGGTAGTAGGATTGAGTGCCAGTATGGTATTTGCCGATACCTCGGGTAGAGGAAACGCCGACGGAGAACAATGGAAAAATCTGGACGCTACCACAGAAGAACGATTAGAAATGAAAATACAACGCATTGATGAATTGGTTGAGCTAGAACGCTTAACAGAAGAAGAAGCCCTTGAGTTTAAGGAAATAGTACAAGAAAGAATGGAACATTGTCTGGGAGATGCTTCCGGAAGAGAAGATCATCGGTCTTTAGGCATTGGTTTTGGAAGAACCAGTGAAAGAGGTCATCGTCAAGGTGATGGTCATCAACATGAAGGTCTGAGACATCATCATAGAAGATAAGCTGAATAGAAACATTAGATAGTAGAAAAAACCTCTCCTAAAAAAGGAGGGGTTTTTTACGATTCATCAGGTCGGGCTTCTATCGAAGGTTGGCATTTTTGACAGGAAGGGATTGAAATAGTCACTTCAACACTTTCTTCATCAGAACCATTTCTTATCTTAAACTTTCCTCCTATATTCCATAGCATTATTTTGACACCGCTTAAACCAAGCCCCATTCCTTCCTTTTGACCAGTAAAATACTTTTCGCCCTGAAAGTAGGGTGAAAAATGGCCGATAGATTTTAATTCATGAGGGCTGAGTGAAGTACCATCATTTCGGATGAGAATAGTAGTTTCTTTTTTTTCATTATTACAGAAAGATTGTATATCAATGGTTGGATTTTTTTTAGGATGATTTTTCACAGCATTCCATATAATTTCATGAAAAAGGCTTTGAAAGTTTTGTGATGATAAAGGCAAAACACATTGAGGATCTTGATGTAAAGAGAGAGTTACTTTAGAGTGATCAATTTCATGGGTGTCAAAAACGGACATCATCAAGTCCTTAGCTTCGTTCATTGACAAAGTAAGATTGGAACTGGCATTTTTTGATCCTAATGTTTGAAGAATACGTTGAACCTGCTGATGAAGTTCTAAAGCGCCATTTTGGGCACAGTGAATATATTCTGAAACATCGTCATAGTTTTGATCCTGAAGGCTTATCAAAGATAATTCAAGAAAAGGAAGCAGATGATTCATGGGTGTATTTAACTTATGGGAAACAAAGTTATGAAATTTTTTTATCTCCATGGTTAGCTCAACTTTAGAAGTTACATCTTTGATCTGATAAAAATAATGATCATCTTCTGGTTGTGAAATACAAGTGATTTCAAGCCAAAGAGAAGGATGTTGGTCTGTTTCAGGTCGAATCAGGTAAAGAGGTTCATTGGGATAAGAACCACTTAAAAACGCTTCCCAGGCAGGCAACGGTTTTCGGTTAAAGTATTTATCCGTAATTTTTAGCAAATGACAAGGAGGATTGGAGTAATGGTCTGGTAATGATAATAGGTTTTGAGCTGATTCGTTGGCATAAAGAATATGAAAGGAATCATTGATGCTGATATAACCTTCATCAGCTCGGTCAATGAGCCATTGAAAGCGTTTGCGTTCTCCCAGTAATTTTCGAAAACGGTTTAGGCGAAGAATGCCATTAATTCTCACTAATAGTTCAATGCGATTAAAAGGTTTGGTAATAAAATCATCTCCACCGGCTTCGAAACCATGAAATAAAGACTGTTTATCATCAAGAGAAGTGATAAAAACAATAGGCACTTCTTTATGATCAGAAAGTTCACGAATTTTTCTACACACTTCATATCCGGTCATATCCGGCATCATAACATCTAAGAGAACTAGGTCAGGATCTATTTGCGGCAAGTCTTTAAGAGCCTGATAGCCATTTTCAGCAAAAAAAAGATCATAACTTAATCCATGTAAAGATGCTTTTATGGTTAATCGAGAATTTTTTTCATCATCAACAATAAAAATACGTGGATTCATCTGTTTTCTACCTCCATTCTAAGCTTATGGCATAAATAACGATCATCAATCGTGTTTATGAAGGGTTTCCAAGACTTTTTGATATAACTGATGAAGGCGGATAGGTTTTGAAAGATAATAATCAGCACCTGCTTTTAGACATTTTTCTTGATCCTGAGGCATAGCTAAAGCTGTTAAGGCAATAATAGGAATATCTTTTGTATGTTCTTTAGATTTTAAGTATTGAATAGCTTCTAGTCCATCTAACTCAGGCATATGAATATCCATTAAGATCAATGCCGGATCAATGGAAATGGCCTTAGAAATCGCTTCATTTCCTGTTAAAGCTGTTTCAACAACAAAGCCTTTGCTTTTCAAATAAAGTTGAAAGGTTTCAATATTCGCAGCGTTATCTTCGGCTAATAGTATGCGGATAGGCTGTTGCTGCTCTTGATAATAAAGATCGGTTTTGTCATTGTCTGTCCCTATTACTGGATCCGTTGTGATTGGGTTTTTCCATGGGAGATGAAGGGTGAAAATACTTCCTTCACCAGGAATGCTTTCAATACTTAGATCCCCTTGATGCAAGTCAATAATTCCTTTGGATAAGGGTAATCCTAATCCACTCCCGTCATAATGACGGTCAAGGCTGCTGCTTACTTGCTGATAGGGTTCGAAAATTCTATCCATGTCCTTTTTATTAATCCCAATGCCCATATCCCACACCTCTATCCTTATTTTTTCTTCCGGATTAATCCCACGGACAACCAGTCCAATCCGGCCTGAGGAATGAGAAAATTTCACAGCATTTTTTAATAAGTTTACTAACACTTCCTTGATACGGCGTCCATCTCCTAATAAAAGAGTGATGGCGTCATCATAGTCAAAAGAAACGTGCACTTTTTTTTCTTCTGCTAAGGGAATAATGTTATCCAATGCGCTTTGACAAATTTTTTTCAGGTCAAAGGGTTGAATATCAAGGCTTAGTTTTCCTAAATCAATTTTGGCGATATCAAGGATGTCGTTAATCAGCGAAAGTAAATGATGACCACTTTCTTCTACCACCTTTAGGCAATGATGCTGGTCTTCATTTAAGGAACCATATACATGGTCTAACAAGGTTTCTGTCATGCCTAAAATAGCATTCAAAGGGGTACGAAGCTCATGACCCATGTTTGCCAGAAATTCATCTTTACTGTGAAGGGCTGTCCTAAGCTGATGGTTAACAAGCTGTAATTCTTCCTTTTGTTCTGCCAAAATGACTTCGGATGTTTTAAGAGATTCAATTTCTTGAATAATCGTTGAATAAAATGCCGCATCTTTCGTGTGTTCATCATGACTGATAATGATTTGTGAAACAGGTATTTTTACTCCTGTTTTATCAGTCATGATGGTTTCACCACGCCAAAACCCATGTTTTTTTGCATGCTTGATCCGCGACTCCAAAAATGGCTGAACTTCTTCAGGATAAAAACTGGCAAGGTTCAGATGATATACATCTTCTTGTGTTAGGCTTAAAAAGGAGAACGTACTTTCATTAGCAAAAAGGATCCTTTTTTCTTCATCAATAACACAGACCGCATCCGGTAGTTTTTTTGTTATTTCCATAAGGGCTAAGGATAATTCTGTGTTAATTGGTTGATAAGAGCTCATAATCAATCCTCCTTTGTATTTCCTGTTTTTTCAAGTTCTTGAAGCACTTTATTAGCTGTGAGTGGTAAGGGTATTTGTGGAATATGTTGGAATAGGGAGGGTGATTTTTTTGTATCATCCAATAATAGAAACAAAGGAAGTTCAGGATGATTTTGTGAAATTTGACCTAGCCATTCATCATTGAGACACTGGTTTTCTATAAAAATGGCGGAATAGTTCTTTTGTTCTATCCACTCGATAGCTTCCTGAAGATGTACTGAAAAATCACAAAGAACCTGTTGTTTTAGCAGTAACCGTTGAAAAAGAGATCGGTTTTGCTTAGTTTCGATGATAAGGATGGTATCCATTGGTTCTTTTGTTTTGTGAATGGATAGTTGATGATTGATAGACAGCTGATCAGATAAGGGAGTTTCTGTTTCTAAGGGTAAGACAACCCTAAAGCAACTTCCTTTTAAGGGTTCACTTTCTACGGTCATGTGTCCACCCATAAGCTCAACAATTTGTTTTGCAATGGGTAAACCAAGTCCGGATCCTCCATATTTTCTTGTCGTAGAACTATCCACTTGCATAAATGGTTGAAATAGATTGTTGATTTGGTGGGAAGGGATACCGATTCCTGTATCTGTAATAGAAACCGTTAGCTTTACTTTTTGATTGTCAATAGGCACCATGTCCAATGAGACAGTGATTGATCCCTTAGAAGTAAATTTCAAGGCATTACTAATTAAATTATTCAATACTTGACGAAGTCTGTATGCATCCCCGAGTAGCGTAGCATGTAAAGAAGAGGGAATCTTATGAGTGAAGGTTATCTGGTTATTGTTTTTTTCGGCATAGGGCAAAAAGCTTTCAACAATATAAGCCACTTCTTCTAGTGGGTTAAAAGGAACCTTTTCAAGGTCTAGCTGACCAGATTCAATTCTAGATAAATCTAAAACAGAATTAATCGTATGCATTAAGGTTTCAATTCCGGCGTTAATCCCCTGAACATACTTCTCCTGGCTCTTCGATAAAGACGTTTCGTACAGAAGATCTACGTATCCAATAATACCATTCATCGGTGTTCGTATTTCATGGCTCATATTTGCTAAAAACTGACTTTTCACTTGAACGGAATCCTGAGCAACATTTAGAGCATTTTCTGTTATTTGCTGCAATTCTTTGATGTTAGTCATGTCTCTTTCTATCATTAGAATGGTATCTTGATTCAGTCTCAGAAATCGTGCTTCAAATTGTTTGGTTTTATGGTCAATGGTTAATTCATATTCTAAGAAGATAATTTCATTGGTTTGTATTGCTTGTTGACAAGCGGCTAATAATTCCTTGGCAACCGCATTGGAAAAACAATCTTCCAATGGTCTTTCCTGAATGATCCAATCCTTCTTTTTTGTTGATTCTGAGGACCGGATAAAACTTTTCAGACATTTCCCCTGAGTATTTAAGATGAAAATATTATCTGGAATCGCTCTGAGTAAAGACTCTTTTTCCTCCTCACTTTGTTTCAAAGAATCCAAAGCCTCTATTAATTCAGTGACATCGTTTTGAATCACTAAATGTACATACTTTCCATTGATCCATTCGATGGTTGCCACACTAGTTTCATACCATTTAGTGGATTCTGGATGAAAAGTGACAAAATCCATTTCATCCAATTCTTCAGAAGGATATTTTTTTCCGGAAGTGGAAAATTGGTGATATGACCAAAAATGGTCAATTGATTTTTTGCCTTCAAGCTTTCCATAAATCTGATGGGCGGCTTCGTTGGAAAACAAAATAGCATCATCTGATGGATCAATAACAAGAATAAGGGTTTTGACAGCGTTCATAACGGTTTTCATCTGACGTTTTGATTGCATGATATAGGTAAAGTCATTAATATACCCAATAAAATGGTCTTCTGAATCTTCAAAACGAGTATCTTTTTTAGAAACAACGGAAACCCATACAGGCTCTCTCTGATCATTAATTAAACGATAGATAAAATTTTGGGACACTTTATTGGTTCGTTCAATGTCTTTCGCTTCTCTTAAGACTCTTGCCTGATCATCAGGATGAATTAAATCTAAAAAAGGTTTTTCTTGTAGCGTTAGTTCAGAAGATGAGTATCCAATTAGGTTACTAATATTCTTAGAGGAATAGACAATCGGCCATTCTTCTTTGTTTTTTATTCTGATAATAGATGTTGGACCATGTTCAAATAAGGCACGTTCAGCTTTAAGAGATTCTTCGAGATTCTTTTGACTGGTAATATCGATAATATAACCAAAAAAAAGCCGGGGTGTTTCATCTGGATTTCGTTCCACCACTTTTCCTCGGTCTAAAACCCAAAGATAAGCACCGTCTTTTTTTCGAATCCGATACGTCATTTCGATGGTATTGGTTGAATCGAACCATCCATCGGGACAAATCGCACATCGTTTTAGTTCATGATAAGGAATATCACAGTCTGGACAGTCTGGTCGATCTTCCGGATGGATGCGTTCAAACCAGGACTGAGTATTGCTGGCTAGTTCACCTTCTTCAAAACCAATCATCCGAAGGGTTTGTGCAGAACGATAAATAGTCTCATTCTTGATATCCCACTCCCAAAACCCGGCACCGGCTTCTTCAAGAGAAAAACGCCATCTTTTTTGGTCCTCCATTAAGGATAAACGTTGCATTTTATCATCAGTGATATCTTTTATATATCCGTTCCAGCAAAAATCATTTTTGTTTTGATCTGATGCTTTAGCCCAAGCATGTACCCATCGGACTTCTTTGGTGGGATATTGAATTCGAAAATCGAGGCTCCAAAGATCTTGATCTTCCATGGATTTAGTCATGGACTGGTAGAGGGCTGTTAAATCTTCCTCTAAAATCATGTCAAAAAAATCGGAGTCTGGAAAATAAGGAAGAGGTTGGGAATTCATTTGAAAAATATTCCAAAATTCAGGGCAAGCATATGTAATGGAGAAACCATCAGCTTTATTGTACTCACATTGAAAAAGAGAGCCGGGAATACTTTTGGCAATTTCCAGGAGCACATCATGGTTCATGGGTGCTTTTTTTTCTTCCATAGAATAACCCCCTAAAAGGTAAAATAATAGCAGTAGGGTATTGGTAGGACGAAAGATAGGATAAGTAGTATAGCAATTGTAAATGAAAAATACTTACTATTCCATTACCCGTGGATATTCTAAATAATCTTAATGCCGCAAATTTGATGATGAAAATTTTTAATGATCTTTAAAGGATTTTCAAAGCATCTTCCTTCTGATAGAATAGACGGAATGATATATAATCAGGAAGAAGGAGCGATGTTATGAATCAATCCAGTCTCTATTATTTTAGCAAGGATGATCCAGTTCCATTAATAAAAAACGGCGAATATTGGCTGAAATCTCAGCGGGAGGCTTTGAAATTATGAAAAAAATTTCTTCTAAATATGTGGTCTGGCTGGTCTTTGGACTGGCCTTTATGATTGGCTTTTTTCATCGGTATTCCATTGGTATTATTGCCGATCCTCTGCGGGAAGACTTGCTTTTATCAACGGCTGGGATTAGCTTATTATCCTCCATGTATTTTTATACCTATGGCTTTTTACAGATACCCTGCGGCATTATGGTAGATGCACAGGGGCCACGACGAGTGGTACTTATGGGGATGTCAGCTGTATTCATAGGATCCATCTTCTTTGCCTTGTCCCCTACGCCCATTTTGCTCTATATCGCCAGAGCGTTGATAGGCTTTGGTGCGGCTACGGTTTTTACGTCCATATTTAAGATTCAGGCGTTATGGTTTAAGCCTACGGAATTTGCCACCATTGCCGGTATGACAGCCGTCATTGGTAATGTGGGAGGGATGCTGGCAACGGCACCTTTTTATCATTTAACCAATGCTTTAGGATGGAGAGGTGGGCATCTGATACTGGCCATTATTACCTTAATGCCTATTTTGATCATTTACGGCTGGATTACCGATCGGCCGCCAGCAAAAAATGACGCAGAAGAAGGGAAGGAAGAGTATAAAAAACTGGAAAAAAGTACAGAAAAGCAACCACAAAAGCAGCTACAAAAGCAGCCACAAAAGATTACAGAAGGATTAAAAGTAGTGGTTTCTAATCCTTATGCATGGGTCAATGCGGTTATTTTATTTATGGTTTTTGGATCTTATATGAGTTTTTCAGGCCTATGGGGTCCTCATTTTCTTCGCTATGTTTACGAAATACCCTTGGAACAGGCAGCTAACCTTATTATGATCTACATGGCAGGCGTTTTGATTGGTTCCCCGGCGATTGGAATGATCTCTGACCGGTTACAAAAACGAAAGCGGGTATTGCAGACTGCATTGCTATTATTAGTGGCAGGATGGGCGATGATGATTCTGATTCTACCGGCTTTTCAAAAAATGTGGCTATTAATTCCGGTCCTCTTTATTACCGGTTCTGTATCCATCAGCCCTATGCTATGCTTTACGAACACCAAGGAACTTATTCCACAGGAATATACCGGTATTGCTACCGGATTTGTGAACATGGCTCCTTTTTTTGGAACATCGGTGATTAACAGTTTGTTTGCCTGGTTTTTAAGAACAGAAGAAACGGCGGCAACCTATCAGGCAGGAGCTCTTCTTTTTCTTTTGGCCGCCATCATTGGTTTTACAGCTAGTTTTCTAATGAAAGAAGGATTGGAAACAAAGGCAAATAAAATGCATTAAAGAAGGGTAAAGATTCAGTAACCGCTAAGAGGTATATCATAGTGATATAGAGGATAAGGAGCTTCTTGAAGATAAATGAAATACTAAGAAAATACGAGTAAATGGAAGAAAATATGAGATGAAATAGGGAGGAATAGACGTGAAAATACTGATAACCGCCGGGTACCATTTATCGGAAGATAAGCTGGATTTGTTAAGAGATCTCGGTTGTCAACCGGTCCTTTGGCCAAAAGAAAAAGAACCGGTAGCAGAAGAACATTGGGATGCGGACATTCTTTTTAGTTATCAGGTGTTTAACTATACCGATGTTCGACGATTTCATAACCTAAAACTGATCCAGCTAACCAGCTCGGGGATCGATCATATACCGATGGAATATCTTCGTGAAAAAAACATTAAGCTTTGCAATGCTCGGGGCATTTATAGTATTCCCATTGCCGAATGGGTGCTCTTAAAAACCATGGAAATCTATAGAAATAGCCGATTTTATGAAAAGGCTCAGGAAGGAAAAGTATGGAAAAAACATCGGGAGATGGAAGAAATATATGGAAAAACCGTGGGAATTGTGGGTACTGGAAGTATTGGAACAGAGACAGCAAAACGGTTTCATAGCTTTGGAGCAAAAGTGGTAGGCATCAACCGGGATGGACGAAAAATAGAGGCGTTTCATGAATGTCATTCCATTCACCATCTGGCAAAAGTGGTAGGAGAATGGGATATCTTAGTGCTGGCACTTCCTCTCACAAAAGATACGGAGGGATTGATCAACGAAGCAATACTAGCACAGATGAAAAAAGAAGCGCTGCTGATTAATGTTTCCCGGGGACCTGTGATTGTAGAAGAAGCGCTGATGGATCACTTAAATCGAGAAAGACTAAAAGGTGCCGCTTTGGATGTTTTTCAGGAAGAGCCTTTACCGGAAGAAAGCTTATGGTGGAGTCATCCAAAAGTATTAGTGACACCTCATGTTTCTTTTCTTTCTACCAGTGTACCGGAACGGGCTTTTCAGTTAGCTTATCGAAATATTAAAGCTTTTAAAGAAGGAAGGCCGCTGGAAAACCTGCAGACATCTTTATTCAAATAGAAACCATTTGATGCAAAAATAATTAGCCCCTGCCTTCAATAGGTAGGGGCTATAAAACAAGTGAGCGAAACTCTTTTTAAGTCATGGTTTACTGTGCTTTTATACAGTAAACTTTTTAATTAATTCACTTAACTCATCGGCTAAATTAGCAACTTCTGCTTGTGAAGACACGATTCGCTCTATATGTTCTTGTTGCTCGTGCATGGCGGCAGAAGATTCTTCTGTGCTGGCCGCATTTTCTTCTGATATGGCAGAAAGGTTATGTGTCAGTTCAACAATACGGTTTTTATTTTCAGTCATTTCTTTTCGGGAAGTATTCAGTAAACTAATAATATCCTTGATGGAATCAATGGCTTTGGCGATAGCATGAAACTTATCTTCGGTAGCCGATACACTTTGATTTTGCACTTTAGAAATATCCTTAGCCGTTTGCATGGTTTTAACTGCATCCAAAGATTTGGACTTTAATTCATCAATAACGGTTTTAATTTCATTAGTAAAACTATTAGATTGTTCGGCAAGTTTTCGAATTTCCTCGGCTACAACAGCAAAACCTTTTCCTGCTTCACCTGCTCTTGCAGCTTCGATGGCGGCATTCAATGCTAATAGATTTGTTTGGTCCGCAATACTCTGAATCATGGTGCTGGCACTTTCAATTTTTTCGGCACTCTCATTAGAACTTTGTACAACTTCATCAATGGTTTTCATTGTTTGATCGCTTTGATTAGCACTTTGAATAAGATCGGCTAATATGGTAAAACCATCTTCTTTTTGTTTGTCAATTTCCATTGTTGCCTGATTAAGAGAATGCATGCGTTCGGAATCGCTATTCAACGAATGATCAATTTGATTGACAGAAGTTGCCAATACTTCTACATCCTTTGCTTGTTCAGAGGAACTATTTGCAATTTCATTAATGACACGGGCACTTTCCTGAGCCGATAATAAGGCATTTTCTGCATTGGTGGAGACTTCTTTTGCGTGGGTGTTAACCTGTTCTACTGAATGGGAGACGCCTCCAATAATGCCAGCAATGTTTTTGATAAACTGATTAACACTGGAGGAAAGCAGACCAAGTTCGTCATTTGTGTTAATATCAATACTTTGTGTCAGGTCGCCACCCTTTTGAGCAAGCTCCTGCACACTATGCTGAAGGATGCGGATATTCTTAAGTACGGTGAAAATGAGTCGGTAAAGAAGCCATACACTAATCAAAATTGAAAGGATAAGGCTAACAATTCCAGCAATGGTTAACCTTGCTACCCTTGCTTCGAGAGCGTTCACAGTACCAGATGTTCTGTTTTCTAATGCAATAAAAAAATCATTAATGGGACGCATAATCTCGGCTTTGTAAGTCATATATTGCTTATCATGCATAATGCGAATGGCGGTATCTCTGGGAGATTCTCCTGGTTGCATAACGTCTCTTTCAGAAGGTCCGATATTGTTATCCGCTAAATTCATTGCAGTAACTTCTGTCTCAACCAATCCATCAGAATTGGCGTTTGCTTGAGCTAAATATTCAAACTCTTCTTCTGTAAAATTCAAATCGGCCATAAGATCCAGTAGGGAACGGGTTACATTGGAATCAGGAGTTGGAGGATTTTCATCTACGGCTACAAGATCCCAATAAATCAGATGATACTGTGCTGGTCTTGGAATGACGCCATTACGAATGTCTAAGATCGCATTATATTGTCGCAAATATTCAGCGGCCTGTTCCGGATCATTTTCTTTTTCCACAACATATAGTCGGGCTAATCTGGTTAAATCATCGGAGGACTGTCGCAGTTCATCAGCTAACAGATAGCTGTCATACCGAATTTCCTGATGATAACTCAGATTATCCTGTGTGGTTTTTAATAAGGTCATAATGGTGGCATTAACAACCAGTAAAAAAACGATAGATCCTACTGATAGTAATAATGTTTTCTTTATACTCATTTTAATCACCCTTTCTCTGAAGCTGCTTTCCTATGAAAGATCATATTAGCTTGGTGGTGGCATCGTAACAATAAGTAAGGTAGGTAGTAAAAGAAAGTAGTATAAACGTATTTTGAGAAACGTCAGCATGCTTGTCAATATAAATACCCATGCTAAAATAAATAAAACAGAATATACAAAATATTACAAAAACGAATGATCGATCAGTGGATAGGGCGATCCGTCATGATGATTCAATGTTGAACCTCTAATTGATGGTTCAATAACCTTTCCAGAGCTTTTTTGTGAGAAACCTTTCGAAAGGTCATCGCCTTTAAAGGGCTTTTTCCAATTTCTAATAAATAAGAGTCGTCATCCAGTTTTTTATACTCTTTAATATCTTTCCAAGAAACAAATCGGCCAGAAAAAACAATTCCTTTCTCATAAAAATGGATAAAACTCCAACTTTCCCATAATAATAAGGAAAGGTATCCTTGAAATAATAGGATGCCACGCAAAGAATGCCAGTGGTTTAAGTAAGCAAAGTAATTCATAAGGAGACCCAGTAGAAACAGTCCGGCGCTTAGCCATCTAAGCCCACTCTTTTGGGAGAAAGAAGCCAGTTTTTTTCCAGCTTTCGTCCTTTTGATGTAAAGAATATTAAGCAGTCGAAACATCTGATACGTGAAAAGAAGTAAGATAAACATCATTCATTTTTCCTTTCTTTCCATGAAGTTAGGGTTCTTTTTTGAGGGCATGGATTAATTCGTCCATCTGAATTCCTAATAATTCCATGGTTTTTGATATTTTTGGAACAGTTTGATAAAAAAATATTTCTCGTCGCTTTTGTTGAATAATATCGATGGAATTTGGGCTGACAAAAAAACCAAGCCCTCTTTTTTTGATAAGAATATTTTCTGACGCCAATAAATGATACGCTTTCATAATGGTATTAATATTTACTTCCATTTCGACAGCGCTCTCTCGTAAAGAGGAAAGCCTTTCTTCTGGCTTTAGGATCCCTTCAAGGATAGCATTTTCAATGCTAAGAGCAATTTGCCGATAGATGGTTAACTCTTCGTTAAAGTCTGGTGTCATAGGTGAATCACCTGAATCCTTTTTTCAGCCCAGTAAAGGCCATATTGACTAATGAAGAAGAAAACGAAATAAGCAAGGATCATTGGATATCCTAAAAAACGTTCAAGACTTATATATTCTTCGTGTTTCAGATCAATCGATGCGATAAGAGGGATGAGGTATAGAAAGAAAGCGCCAATACGATGCAACCAGTAACCCGTCTTAAAGAAACTTATTTTTTGAAAGAAAACAATTAGGCTTGTTAGGAACGAATCGATCAAGCTGAAAGATAAAATGGATAAAAAGAAAAAAGAGAGAGCAAATCCAGCGGAGCTTATGATTAATCTATCTATAGGAATCATTGGCTGTGACGTAAACAGAGATAATAAGCGATGAGAAATGCCAATGAAAAAGATCACTATCGGAAGATTGAGGCATGTGTAAAGCCCTGTAATAAAAGTATCTCCTAAGGAATCCGCAACTATTTTTTCTTTTTGGCTTAAAGGAATCAATAGTTTTATATCATAATGATTGCGGGTCGTTCCTCCGTCATGAAACAGAAAAATCGTGGCAAAACAAACAAGAAAACTGAGATAAAGGCTTCGATGAAAAAGGGAAATATCGTTGCTTACTAGATATAAACCGCCTATGGCATAATAAAGCGTTGTGAGCAATAACACTAATACTAACTGAATCAAAAAAGAGGTTAGTGGATATTGAAAACGTGACAAATAACGATAATGTAAATAACGAAAAAAAGAAGGACGAATAGAAGTTAGAGCAGAGAAGGTATTAGTCGTTTCTTTTTTTGTTAAAGAATTCAGAATAGGAGCATTACCAAAGGATTGAAGTTCATGGCTGTCTGACTCTCCCCAGAAAAATCCTATGACGATCAAAAACAGCCCCAAAATAGTGTGAGCTTGGTAAGGGAGAAAGGAGAGAAGAAGGGGACTAACAGTAAAACAGATATTCATAGCGAAGATTCTGTTATCTTCCCGTTCAGTGACCTTTCCAACAAAGGTACCAGCATCCACGGAATAAAAAGATCCTTTCCAAAGCAAATGGCTTAGCAGGTAAAGAGAAGCCAAAGCATAAGGGGCTGATCTCAGTAAAGAATAGAAGGCATCCAGTCTTGCAATGAAAAGGTATACCATTGCCCCGAATAAGGTTAAAAAACCGGGAATCCAGGTACTTCTCATCTTTAACCAAGATAATGTTTCTGTTCGGCCCATGGGCATGAGAAGAATCGCATCAATAGTTCGTTGTCCAAAAATACTGTCTCTAAAGCTAGAACCGATCCATCCCAGTGCCAAGAGAAAGAAAACATAAAAGATGGAAAGGAAGGATAAAGCATGGAAAAAGCCAATAGATACTAATCGAGAACTAGTATTAAAAGTTGAAAAAGCTAAAAAAGCACCAAGAAAAGGTAAGATCAAGTATCGCCAATACAAGAAACCTGGGTAGAGAGACAAAAAAAATGTTATTTTAGGCCATTGATTGCTTCTACTCATCAGAAAGCTCCTTTTCTTTACGACAAAGCCCTGTAAACAGTAATTCCAGAGGGATATCTTCCGAAAGAGCAGAAGGTTCATTTAGTAAAAGAGTCCATCCAGAAGCATCACGACGACAAGCTAAAGAATTCTCAGGGAAGGCTTCTTTTGACAAAGTACGTTTTAGACGGAAGCTCTTGTGAAGATCAGTAATAGGTAGATTGAGAAGAAGCTGACCACTCCGGTTGATCATTGTAACGTGGTCTAACAATCCTTCAACTTCGCGAACATGATGGGTAGAGAGTAAAATAGTGGAACCGTCGGCAGCTATATCGGTCAAGGTTTTTCGTAAAGTGGATTGTGCATGAATATCAAGCCCTTTAGAGGGTTCATCCAGAATAAACAGGTCGGTTTTGCAGGAAAAAGCAAAGGAAAGCCATGCTTTTCGAAGATCACCGGCACTGAAATGGGTAAAGGCTTTCTGTCTGTCAACTTCAAAATCATCGCAAAGTTGATGAAAAGAAGCTTCATCGTAGTTAGGGTACATTGGTCCACAAAAATGAGCATAGGTTTCAGGGCTCATCTCAGGGACAGGTAAATCTTCCGGCACATAAGCTATTTTTTGATAAAATCTTCCTTCTCGATGTTTTGGATCATGCCCTAAGACAGAAATACTTCCTTCTTGAGGGAACATTAACCCGGTTAAAAGTTTGAATAAGCTGGTTTTTCCGGCACCATTAGGGCCAAGAAAGCCACAAATGCTTCCTGATGATAATTCCCAATGAAAGTTTTGATAGATAGATTGTTTTTGATAACGAAAATGTATATGATCACACTGAATCATAAAAGAACACCCCGATTGTTATACTGTTATAGTTGCGTATAACAGTATAACAATCGGGGTGTTCTTTGTCAACGTTTTTCTATTTTCGTGTGTTAACTAAGGAAGGCTTGATCACTTTTTCTTCCAGTTCATGCCTGGGGACAGGCTTACTCCACAGATAACCTTGTATTTCATGGCAGCCCATGGATTGTAATAAGGATAGCTGAGCTTCTTCTTCGACCCCTTCCGCAATGATAGTAAGGTGCAGGCCTTTTGCCATTAAAATAATGGCTCGGACAATTTCCTTAGCACTGTCCTCTTCATGAATACCGTTGATCAATTCTCTGGCAATTTTTAAGCGGTCAATATCATATCGCTTAATATAACTTAGAGAAGAATAGCCGGTACCAAAATCATCCAGAGAAGCATTGATGCCTAGTTCTCTAAGATGATCAAAAAAAGCTTCGACACTATGACCCTGCCGGAAGGCGGCTCCCTCCGTCACTTCCAGATCAATCCAGGAAGGAGAAATTTTTTCAGCCCTCATACGATCTAATAAGGTGTCCATAAATTTTTGGCTTTGCAATTGGACAGGGGAGACGTTAATAGAGATCCGATAATGTGTCTCATAGGTTTCATTAATCTCTCTAATGTTTCGAAAAGCTTCCTTCAAGACCCATTCTCCAAGAGGGATAATCAATCCGGTTTCTTCCGCTACAGGAATAAATTGGGCCGGAGAGATAAATCCACGATCTGGATGATTCCAACGTAAAAGGGCTTCAAAACCGATCAGTTTTTTTCCATCAATTTCATACTGGGGCTGAAACACAAGAAAAAAATCCTGGTTGGCATTTGCCTGTTTCAGTAACATTTCCAGCACATGTTTTTCATGAATCAGGTCTTTGATAGAAGAATCATAAAAATAATAATGGCTTTGAGCGAAAGCGTTTTTTGCCTGATACATGGTCATATCTCCATACCGCATCAGTGATTCTCTTGTATTAGCATCTTTGGGATAAGAAACAATACCAATACTGATTCCTAGGTAAAAATGGTAAGGATCAATGGCAATAGGCATTTCAACGACCTGAACAATTCTTTTTGCAATGTCGGACAGGGCATGTCGCTGATAAAAGCCTTCTACAATGAGAGCAAACTCATCTCCGCCAATCCGAAAAAGCCTTCCTTTCTTTGTCCAGTCTTCTGAAAGACGCCGGGCAATGGTCTTTAAGACCTTGTCTCCTACATCATGCCCATGGGTATCATTAATATACTTAAATCGGTTTAAGTCCATATAAAAAAGGTGAAAAGCCGATTGTTGCCTAATGGTCAGCGCGTCCATGTATTCAATAAAAGCCCGTCGGTTAGAAAGATCGGTTAAAGGATCTAAATAGGAATAATAGGCCAGTACTTGGTTGGTTTCTTCCAAACTTTTGGTTTTTTCCTGCACTTTTTCTTCCAGGTTCCGGTTGGCTTCTTTAGCTTCCTGCAATAAATGATAGTTTTTAATGGACAGTTGGATGTTCTGAGACATCATATAATAAAGAAAAAGAAGAATAAGCGTGGTTAGTAGCTTTCCAGGTCTGATGTCACCAAAGAAAAACAGGATAAGCACAAGGGGTAAAAAAACATAGGGAGCTTTACGCTTTCCATAATTATCCGGCAAGGTTAAGGGATGGTGTGGAGCCGGCGGATCAGTGACAGTCGGATATTGATGATGGTGGGGCTGATGATTTTGTTGATGGTAAAGCGAAAGTGTAAAAAGAACAGGTGGTATTAAGTAAAGAATATCAATAAAAGAATTAGCGATATATAGATCCAACAAACTCAAATAAGCATAAAGAAATTCAATGCTTCCATAAAGCATCAAACCTATAAGAATGACACATAAGGCAATGCTTTTTTCACGTCGATAGGAAGACAGATAAAGAGTGACACTGGAGACCAGAATAAAAAGACCCATGAAGGTAAAGAGAGCCATCACGATATCGTCAAAACCCAAGCTTCTTTCCATAAGAAAGTGCTGGTAAAAACGCTGACCTAACAGATAAAGCAGGAGAAACAGAACCGCCGCAAAATCTAAAAAAAGCTGGTAAAGATTCCATCTTTTGGCTTCAGTGGCTACCCAGTGAATGATCATCATCACCAAAAAAACAGGCGGGATGGTATAAATAAGATCCATATAAGGAAAGAGCATGGGATCTTTTGTAGGCATTAAGGCTAAGACAAACCAAACCGTGTCGGCAAAAAACCAAAAGAAAACATAGCCAAACAACCATTTATCATAAGGATAAGAAGTTTTCTGAACGGATCGGTAAAGAAGATAGGAAGCACTGAAAAGGGTAAGCACGGATGTGGTGTTGGCCAAAAGATCCGCATGGCGAAAAACCGCCAGGATATAGATAAAAAAACCGCTGAGCATGATTACTACCCAAGGGTCTTTGATCAGTAGGCGGTTTAGAAAATAGAGTTTTCTGAAGGCTTGTTGTATCATAAAATAAATCTCCTCACTAATAAGGCGGATGAAGGATCAATAGGATGCTTAGGAATGATTAAATACTAAGGCTATTATCCTATTATAACATGCTTTAACGCCAGACTCTAGCATCCTTGTTTTGGAAAAGAAAAACCATTGAAAAAGACTTTTAATAAGGTCTTCTTCAATGGTTAACAGGGTGTGTTTTCCTCCAGGGAAAAGTTGTCTAAAGGATGACAAGAAACAGACTGACCACCACACCGACATAAATTAAATTAATAAGGCAATAGCCCATAATATCTTTAGCGCCCAGACCGGCAATTCCTAGCGCCGGTAGTGCCCAGAAAGGTTGAATCATATTGGTCCACCCATCTCCCCAGGCAACAGCCATGGCTGTTTTGGCCGCATCCACACCAAGCTCAGCACCGGCCGGCATCATAATAGGTGCCTGAACGGCCCATTGCCCACCACCGGAAGGAACAAAGAAGTTAACAATTCCAGCACTCAGAAAAGCAAAAAATGGAAAGGTTACTTCTGTGGAAACGCTCACAAAGAACGTAGACATCTGTTGTGCCAAAGAAAGCCCTTCGGCACTGGCTCCGGTCATCATTCCCATGATACCTGCATAAAAAGGAAACTGAATAATAATACCACCAGCACCTTTTACGGCGGTTGTTACCGCATTTAAGAAACGTCGGGGAGTTCCGTGTAAGATAATACCGGTAAAGAGGAAGATAAAGTTAACCACATTTAGATTCAGATCAAAGCCATTCTGAATAAAATGCTGAACCACAAAGGTGACCCCCATTAAACCGATGGCAATGGACAGCACAGGGCTGTTTTCCATTTTTTCCGCCGGTGTCTGATTCACAGGAATTTCTGGTTCAATATCATCTTCTAACAGCTTCGGATCCACCACTACCGCATCTTCGGGTGAAGGATGCATCGCCTTGTTGATAAAAGGAATGGTGGCGATTAATACCAATACTGGTACTACAGTGAACAAAGCGAAAATGGTTTCACTGGTAGGAATCGGTTCTGTAACAGCACCACGGGTCATTTCTTCCAAATTAGCGGTGGCGGTTGCTAATGTCAGGGGAATAGAAGCGGAGAAACCCGCATGCCAGATAACAAAACCGGAGTAACCGGAAGCAATCAGCAGGCGGTAGTCCACCCCCTTTACTTTCTTAGCCAGCTCTTTGGCATAAAGGGCACCAATAACCAGACCAAAACCCCAATTAATCCAGGAAGCGATTAAAGCAACCAGCGTAACTGCAAAAATCGCCGATCCGGGAGACTTAGGCACGCTGGCCAGATTTCGAAGCCCTCTTTTGATAATAGGCGCCTGGGCCAGGGTATGACCGGTGACCAGCACCAAGGCCATCTGCATAGAAAATGCCAGCAGGTTCCAGAAACCGCCACTCCAATGATTTACCATATTAATAGGAGATTGGCCTGTTGAGAAAATACCCAGAAGAAAAACAATTAGGGTTAAGATAACAGCAAATAAAAACGGGTCGGGCAAAAAACGTTGAACCAACTTTACAGAAGCATTTGTAAACTTTTTGAACATTGATAATCCTCCTTTTCATTATTTTTTTACAGATATCTAAAAAATACCCATAAAGAGACACAAAACACTAATAGATTACCATCCTAGCATATTTTTGTCAATATAGTCGGATGTGTCTGAAAAAAATTTCCTCTTGATGTTCCAAAAAATTCATGATATAGTCGTGCAAGAGAAAACCGTCTGGACGGTTTAATATGTCAGATAATTGATCATCAGCTGACAATCAATCAGCCTTGATGAGAGAGGAGGAAGAAAGAGAATGACAGAAGCCATTAACCTAAAGAATAAAGTAATGCTAACCTGTGCCGTTACAGGAGCTGGAGATACGACTAAAATAAATCCCTACGTTCCGGTAACACCGGCAGAAATCGCAAGCTCGGCTCTGGCGGCAGGAAAAGCAGGGGCAGCCGTAGTTCATATTCATGCCAGAGATCCAAAAACCGGAGGGATTAGCCATGATGTGGAACAATATCGAGAAATCCTTCAACGGATCAGAGAAGCCGATCCGGAGTTGATTATCAACATTACTTCCGGAGGCGGTGGGGATTTTGATCCGGATGAAGAAAACCCTTATCAGGCCGGAAAAAATAGCGATTTACAGACAGCCGAAGAACGGCATGAACCCATAGCCACTCTCGCACCAGAAATGTGTACGTTAGATTGCGGAAGCCTTAATTTTGGAGATATGGTGTATATCAGTCCAACCGAATGGTTACGAAAGCAGGCGGCGCTGATTCAGAAAAGTGGTGCCAAAGCAGAACTGGAGTGCTTTGATACCGGACATTTGCGTTTTGCCAATCAATTAATAAAGGAAGGTTTTATTGATGGAAACCCTCATTTCCAGTTTTGTCTGGGAATTCCCTGGGGAGCCGCCGCGGATACAGAAACCATGCTGTACCTGCGTAACCGGATACCGGAAAAAGCAACCTGGTCTGCCTTTGGCATTGGAGCCATGCAAATGAAAATCCTAGCTCAGGCAGCCTTATTGGGCGGTCATGTTCGTGTGGGTCTGGAAGATAATTTATACCTGTCCAAGGGTGTGCTTGCCAAAAACGAAACCCTGGTGGAAAAAGGCATTGATATTCTTCAACAACTCGGCAAAGAACCTATGACACCCCAAGAAGCAAAAGCATTACTACAATTGAAATAAAGCTGTACAGAAGGGAGCATTTGATGAATCAAAAGACAAACATATCTCAAATAGCCGTGGTAGGAACCGGCGTTATTGGCGCTGGATGGATTGCCCGTTGCCTGGCCCATGGCATTCAGGTGATTGCCACAGATCCGGCACCGGATGCAGAAGCAAATCTTAGAAAATCCTTGCAACAAGCCTGGCCTTCTTTAGAAAAAACGGGCATCAGTCCCGGCACTTCTCCGGAGGATCTTATTTTTGAGACCGACATGGCAAAAGCCGTAGAAAAAGCGGATCTTATCCAAGAGAATGTTCCAGAGGTTCTGGAACTAAAACATCAAGTCCTGGGAGCCATCAGCCAGGCCTGCCGGAAGGATGCCATTATTGCTTCCAGCACTTCCGGTATTACGCCCAGCGTGTTACAACAAGGTTGTCACTGTCCGGAAAGGCTTTTAGTGGCACATCCCTTTAATCCAGTCTACCTGTTACCACTGGTAGAATTAGTGGCAGGAGAAAAAACAGAACCGGCAGTACTAACCCGGGCAGAAAGCTTTTACAAGGAAATTGGCATGAAACCACTGATTGTCCGGCGGGAAGTAGAAGGCCATGTGGCCGATCGTCTGATGGAAGCTCTTTGGCGGGAAGCCCTTCATATTGTCAACGAAGATATAGCCACCACCGAAGAAATAGACGCCGCCATTATCTATGGAGCGGGACTGCGCTGGGCACAGATGGGTCCTTTTCTAACCTTTCATATGGCCGGCGGTGAAGCAGGAATGCGCCATATGTTAAAACAGTTCGGACCAGCTTTGAAATTGCCCTGGACAAAACTGGAAGCACCGGAATTAACGGAAGACCTGAAAGAAAAAGTAATCAATGGGTGTGAAACCCATGCTGGAAATAAAAGCGTGACAGCATTAGCTGCTAAAAGAGATGAATTTCTGGTAGAAGTGCTTCAACTGGCGGAAAAATACTGGCCAGAACCCCAAAGCATTATGAAAAAATAGGGTTCATTCGGTACGACCATTCGGATGAACTAGAATGAGCCAGAATGAAAAAGGATGAACCAGAATCCAACAGAATCAAAGAACAAAAAAACAGAATCGAAGAACAAGGAAACAGGAAAAACCAGAAAGAAAAGAGGTGCTTAGAATGCAGATTCAGGAGGAAGAAAGATGCTTTTATCAATCCGTATTATCCCAGTGGGTTGATTACAATGGTCATATGAACGATTCAGCCTATGCCCTTATTTTCACCAAAGCCTTAGAACATTTTTTAGAGACCTTAGGATTAGACGAAAAGGCCCGAAAGCATCATCACTATACGACTTATACCCTGGAAACCCACACCTGTTTTCTGAAGGAAGCCTTAGAAGCAGATATAGTACAGGTAAAGACCCAGGTATTGGACTGGGATGCCAAACGAATCCATCTTTTTATGGAAATGATCAATCGGGAAAAAGAAATCATTGCTACCAATGAATACATGGTGATGGGTATGGATCAAAAGGAAAAAAGACCAGCGCCCTTCCCGCCCAAAGTGGCTGAAGCCTTAGCATCCCTTGGTCAACAACATCAAAAGCTTCCAAGACCAGAAAAAGCCGGCCGACGGATAGGAATTCCCACCAAAAACAAACCAGCTTCTTAAGAACTACGGAGGAGCGGCGGCATTATCAAGATATAGCAGGATGGGAAAGAGGTATTGATGTATGAGATATTTCTGTATGAGGCATTTCTGTATGAGGTATTTCTGTATGAGGGAAGAGACCCTTGAAAGATCCGGTTATTTTTGATATAGTCTTACCTAAGAATAAACCGTCTGGACGGAACAAAAAATCTGAAAACGGCAAAGGGAGGGTAAGACCATTAAAAATCGAGAGAAATATAACCGGATTATCAAGGCAGCTGCCCGAATTGTTTACCAGAAAGGTGTTTTTGCCTTAACCTTGGATGCGGTTGCCCAGGAAGCCGAAATCAGTAAAGGTGGTTTGCTTCATTATTTTAAGTCAAAGGAAGCTCTGGTAAAAGCCATGGTAGAGTATACCAGTGAAAGCTATCGGGAAGGAGTGGAGCAACGGGTAGCCCATGAAGAACTGGAAAAAGGAATGTGGACCCGCTCTCTCATTGCTGAAACCTTTGAACAGGCATATGATGAGGAAGAACTGAACGCCAGCTTTTTAATGGCTGTTGCCATGAAGCCAGAGCTGTTGGAACCCATCAAAAATGCCTATAAACATTGGCAGCAAAAGATAGAAAAGGACGGTCTGGATCCCATCGAAGCCAGTATTTTGCGCCTGGCCATTGACGGGCTATGGATGAATAAACTGATGGGTTTATACCAGTTTGACGAGTCTCTATTGCATCATGTATATGAAAGAATGATACAAAAAACCATGATGATGAAGCCAGCTATAGAAGAAAAAAAAGAGGAGGAAACAAAAGATGAGTAAAAGAAGCATGATGATTTTATTAGGATTATTGTTGACAGCCCTTATTTTTACCGGATGCGGTGGGAATGGAGCTGCTGAAGTGGAAGAAGGAGAAAAGGAAGTAGAGGAAACGGGAGAAGTCGTAGAAGAAACAACCAAAATGGCCGAAAAATTCAATTATGAAATTATTGGCATTGATGCTGGTGCCGAAATTATGAGTACCGTGGAAGAAAGGGTTATGACAGAATATGGGCTGGATGAATACGAATTGGTAGATGCCAGTGAAGCGGCAATGATTGCTGAAATAGAGTCCCGTGGCATGGTAGAAGAATGGGTAGTAGCCATTGGATGGACCCCTCACTGGAAATTCCCAGAGTATAATCTGCGATTTTTAGAAGACCCACTGGGGATCTTTGGAGAAGAAGAAAATATTAAGGCACTTGGTCGTGCTGGATTAACGGAAGACATGCCGGAAGTAGCCGAAGTATTGTCAAACTTTTCCCTTAACGACGATCAGCTGGGAGAAATGATGATGATGATTCAAGAAGGAGAACAAGGTGACCGGGAGGCAATGGAAGCCTGGGCAGCAGATCATCAGGAACTGATCGAAAGCTGGATACCGGAAGGTGCTGACGGAGAAGGAGCAACGGTACAACTTCTTTACAATAATTGGACCTGCGCCATTGCTAAAAGCAACCTGATGGCTTATGTATTAGAAGAAAAAATGAATTATGTTGTGGAAAAAGACATGGTAGACGTAGCCGTACTGTATGAATCTTTGGCTTCTGGCGATTACGATGCCATGGTAAGTGCTTGGTTACCTCTAACCCAGTCAAACTACTGGGCTAACTATGGAGATAAACTGGAAGATTTGGGAAATATTTATGAAGGCGCTAAGCTGGGCTTAGTCGTGCCAGACTATGTAACCATCGATTCCATCGAAGAAATGTAAAAGAACAAAAATCCCCCTTTTGAAAGACCCTGGTGAAATGTGCAGGGTCTTTCTCTATCTGTTATAATGAACAGGAAATAAGAAGACTAATGAAGGAAGTGAAACAGGCGTGTCTGGAACAGAAATACTATTACTAATAGGCTTGTCAACCTTAGGCTATGGACTGTTTTATTTGTTAAGCATACCGACACCAGCCTTTTTAGGCCCATTAATCCTGATCTACGGAGCCAGTTTTCTGGGATTTCAAGGAGATCCGCTAAGTGGTACAACCGTTCTCCTATTACAATCCTTACTGGGAGCCAATATAGGCGTAAAAGTCACCCGTGAAATTTTTCAGCAAATGAAAGCATTAAAAATACCCAGTTTGATTATGATTGGTTGGACCCTGTTTTTAAGTTTTGGCTTAGGTTTGTTACTGATGATGGCCTTTGATCTGGACGTGGCCACAGCACTCTTAAGCGCAACCCCTTCCGGTGTCTCTGAAATGGGAATATTAGCCCTTGCCTTAGGGGGAAACGCAGGCATCGTCATTATTTTTCAGTTATCCCGCCTAATGATCGCCATTGTGACCTTTCCTATTATTGTAGAAAAACTAACAGAAAAAGATAAAAATCAGCGTAAAAAGCAAGCTTGGTGGGAAAAAATAAAAGGAAGAGGCAGCGAAATAAGCCATGGGTTGAAAAAATCCCTATCCTTTCAATGGCCGGGGATAGAAATCTTTTCCTATTTCACTACGGTAGGGATTGGAATAGCCGGTGCTTTACTGGGAACCTGGATGAACATTCCCGCCGGTGCCTTAATGGGAGCTTTTTTTCTGACGGGAAGCAGTGTGATTGCCGGCATCCCCCTAAAAGCGCCTACCCCTTTTATGCGAATAGTGATGCAAATGGGTATTGCCATTATGTTAGCCCTTAATATTATGAACAGCCCTATGGAGTCGATGAAAGTCATGCTTCTGCCAACTTTTGGGTTTTCAGCGATTATTTTTATCGGCGTTTATTTTTTGTACCATCTGCTGCGAAAAGTGACCCAATGGGATCCGGTCACCTGCTTGTTAGCCGCCGCACCGGTAGGTCTGACACCTATGAGTATTCTAGCCTATGAATATGCTGAAAAACCCATGGAAGTAGTGTTGCTACACATGACCCGTGTGCTGGTAGGTAAGTTGATTGTCATACCAGTGATTATATTCTTATTGGTATAAAGAGCTTCTAATCAGCAGAAAGAATTTCTATTTTACCATAGGATCTCTCAGGTTTTGCCTTAATACACCCCCAAAAGGAGGAAAATCAATGAAAAAGCCTATTCTGATTGGCGTCACCGGTGGCACCGGTTCCGGAAAGAGTACGGTGGCACGGCAGATTTTCAAGCAACTGCCAAATCAAAATATTGCCACCATTCCACAGGACGCCTATTATAAAAATCAGGATCATCTGCCAATGGAAGAACGCATTCAAACCAATTATGATCATCCCATGTCCTTTGAAACAGATTTGCTGGTAAAACATTTGAAAAGCCTGTTATCAGGAGAAAGCATTCAGATGCCTCAATATGATTTTGAAAGGCATACCCGTAAATCAGAAACTTTGCTGGTGGAAACCAGAGACATTATTATTCTGGAAGGAATCCTGCTTTTTAATGAACCAAAACTTCGAGAATTAATGAACATTAAAATTTTTGTGGATACGGATGCAGATATTCGAGTGATACGGCGTATTAAAAGAGATATCCGAGACCGGGGCCGAACCTTGGAGTCTGTTATTGATCAATATATGAACACGGTTCGTCCGGCTCACTTACAATTTGTGGAACCAAATAAAAAATATGCGGATATTATTATTCCAGAAGGCGGTAAAAACATGGTGGCCATTGACATTATTGTCACTAAAATAAAATCCATTCTTACATAAATAGGTTCGAAGCTTTCAACCAAGAGTCTAAAACTTTTAACAGAATTTTAAGGTTCCCAGATAAGATGAAAAATGGTCCCCTGCTCAGGGTGAGATTCCACGACCACATCTCCTTTTAGCTGAAGCATCAAAAGATTATACAGAATATGAAGCCCCAACCCGATATTACCCTGGTGACGGGCGGTTGTAAAAAAAGGTTCGAAAATCCGAGACTTTACAGATTCGGTCATACCCTTACCATCGTCAGAATAGGTTACAACCAGACGGTGGTCTTGTTTTTGAAAAGAAAGATAAATGGAACCACCTTCTCGATCCGCAAAACCATGTTCCAATGAATTTTGCATTAAAATGGCAATGATCTGAGAGAAGGCACCGGGAAAACTATAAACAGATAACTTTTCCTCACAGTCAAGGATGAACCGATGATTACCTGCCTTTAATAGCTGTTGAAAACCCAGCAGGGTTTCTTCCACATACGGTTTGACATAAAATTCTCTTTTTTCCTCACGGCGATGATCCACAGCTACCTGTTTGAAATGCTGAATTAAGTCACTGGAGCGATGTAAGTTTCGAAGCAAAACCTGCACAGAATCTTGCATCCGGAGCATGTACTGATCAAATTCATGCTGGCCCAAGGTTTCTTCTTCAATATCTTTTAGTAATTGCTGTAGCTGATGCTCCAGGTAAGAAGCCATAGAAATCGAACCACCTAAAGGTGTATTAATCTCATGAGCCAAACCGGCGACCAAGGTGCTGAGACCAGCTAGTTTTTCTGATTGAATCAACTGTTCCTGGGTGTTTTTTAATAGGACGACGGTTTGCTGAAGTTCTTCGTTGGTTTCCTGCAACTGTTCATTTGTAGAAGACAAAGCGAAGGTTCTTTCCGCTACCTTAGATTCCAATTCTCTTTGAGATTTTTCAATAGCAGCGGCCATTTCGTTAAATCGTTGCGCTAACTGGCCTATTTCATCCTGATCCGTTAACTGTAGCCGTTGGCTCAGATTTCCTTCCGCCAATTGATCAGCAAATTCCCTTAACTTTCCTAAAGAACCAGTGAGTTGTCCAGATAACCAATAAGCCAGAAGCATGGAAAAAAGCAGCAGGAAAAAAGCACTCAGCAATAATTTTCGAGATAAGATCCAGCCACTTTGATAAAATTCACTGGTATGGATAAAAGAGATATAAAAGAGGGGAAATTCGGCTAAAGCCGAAGGAATAACCTGAATCCGGTAGGATTGATCTTGATAAAAAAAGGTGTCGATGGTCTGCTCCTTCAATGACTCTCCCTGAAGCAAAGATCCCAAACCAATATCTTCCAGAGATTTGCCCACCACTGCCGGCTGATTCGGATAAGCGAGAATAGAGCCGGTGGAGTCGGTGAGCATCGCATAACCACTACTACCGATGGTGGTGTCCGTCAGCATATTGGACAAGGCCTCCAGATCAAAATCAACGGTAATCACTCCCCGTAACTGGTCTTTTTCATCAAAAACCGTCATCACACAAAGAACCACCTTCTCCCCACTGGAGGTGGTATAAATTTCAGAAATGACCACTTCGCCGGGAGATTCCAAGGCTTTCTGATACCACTGCCTTTCTCTGGCATCGTATTTATTAAAACGGGGGCGGGGTGGATGCATGACAAAACCACCGTTCGCTTCAACACCAAGGCTGGCATTTTTGACGGAATCATGGGATTCTTGAAAGGTTTTTAAGATTTGGTAAACTTCCTGCTCATAAGGATCTCCCTGCATTGGTCGCATGGGAAGAAGCCCTTCGGAAGACTGGGTATTTTTGTAAGAAGTAATGCGCTGATCCGCCTCCCGGATCAAGGGAAATTCCGCCAACATCCTGGTATTGGATGCAATATTTTCAGCATAATAATGAATATGATGATCCAGCAATTCCATTTTCTGATGGACGGATACCTGATAATCTTCTTGGGATTGTTGGATTACTTGCCAAATGGCTAATAAACTGTTGGCCAAAAGAGAAACTACCAACAGCATCGTAAAGGCAAAAATAATACGATGCCGTAATCGCTTGAAAGTAAAAAAATGAATCAATGGGATCACCTCTATGCAGTAGAAAAAAAGGGCTTTGCAACATCAAAACGGATGATGATCATTTGGTATATCGTTTCAGGATTTGATTAATAATATGGGTTTCTTCAAGAAGCTTTAGAATTTCCTGCACCACTTCCGATAAATTTCCAGCCTGCTCTTCTGTAGAAGCGGTGACTTCTTCTGTCCCCGCCGCATTTTCTTCCGCAATAGAAGATAGATTTTCTAAAATGGCAACGGTTTTATTTTTTTGTTCTTCAATTTGACCCATCAGATGGAAGAAAGCCTGGTTGCTGCTTCCGATTTCTTCAATTAACTGACTCATCTGATGAAAGCTTTCTTGATTTTTGGTTACATTATCTAATTGTTGCTTGGTAGACTGGAGCATATTAGTGATGGTGTTTTGTGAATTCAACACATTGTCATTCATTTTGTTGATAACATGATCAATTTCTCCGTTAAAGCGGTTGGTTTCTTCGGCCAGTTTTTTAATTTCTTCGGCCACCACCCCAAAACCCCGACCGGCTTCGCCAGCTCTGGCGGCTTCGATAGAAGCGTTAAGGGCTAACAGATTCGTCTGCTCCGCAATGGCTTTAATCATTTCATTGGCCTGCAACACTTCGTTACTACTATTCACGGTGCTTTCAATGGTATCCTTTACCAGCACCATTTCTCCATCCACGCTTTGTACCATTTCAATGACATCGGTTAAGGACTTCATACCTTGATCTTTTTCTTTAGAAAGTTGTTGACTGATATGATTAATATGATTAGATTCCGAAATACTCTGGTCAATCATTTGACCTAAGGCAGCGGTTAATTCAACTCCCTGTTCAATTTCTTTTGCCTGATCCATTGCCCCGACGGCCACTTCTTCAATGGCTTTAGAAACTTCCAGAACACTGGCGTCAATTTGTTCCGAATGATTTTTAATAAATTGGATTTTTTCATCAATCAATGCAAATTTTTCGATAACCGCTGTGATGTTTTTTTGATAAACATCGATGGCTTTGGGGATCATTGCTTCCATGGAAGAAACCCTTTGATGCACAAAATCATCATCCAGCTCATTAATACCCAGCAATACAATATCGATGCCCACTACGCCCACTTTTTTGCCGCCAATAAACAAAGGCTTGGCAACGGCGGTCATAAAAACTGGAATTCCTTCCAAATCATAGAAAAAGGGTTGCAGAATCTGAAGTTTTTCTGTTTCTAAAGGTTTGGTATAGAATTCTTCCTGATCAATGCCTTCAAGAAACATTTTTTTGACACCGGAGGTGGTACGGTATAAATAGGTATTGAGTCGTCCGTTGGCTTCATAATGATCTTTATGCTGATATTGCTGGTCATTAAACTCATTTTTGATGCCAACGACCCAAATGCCGTAGTAGGAAGCATTGCCGGTTAATAATTTTTCCAAATGAGCTTCGATCTGTTGCCGGTCCTTTTGAGAAAATTCAAGGCCTTCAATCGTCTGATAAGCTTGATGAATCACCTGGTAGTCAATTAGGATGGAATCCTTAATGGCTTTGGATAAGGTGGTTTCATTTTGCTGATTGGCTTTGCGAAAAAACATGAAAGATCATCCCCTTAGTATTATTTTTTTCTTACTAGCTCCTAAGCCTCAACAACTTATACATTCGTAATCCTGTCCAGATGTTTAATAAAGAAAGTCAGCAGTTTAGGATCGAAATGTTTCCCGGCCTGACCTTCTAAGTATTCTAACACTTCTTCCAAAGGTGCGGCTTCTTTATATACCCGCTTATGGGACATGGCATCAAACACATCCACAATGGCCAACATTCTGGCTCTTAAAGGAATTGCTTCACCGGATAGGCCTTCCGGATATCCGGAGCCATCAAACCGCTCATGATGGTAAAGGGCAATTTCGGCGGAGGCCTTTAATAAGGATAGTTCCGATTTGGACAGGATTTTATGGCCGATCACTGGATGGTGCTTAATCACATCAAATTCTTCCGGCGTCAGTTTTCCTTTCTTTTTAATGATATGATCTGGAATGGCAATTTTTCCAATATCATGCATGGTGCTGGCAATTTTGATCATTTCACATTCGGAAGTGGGAAATTCCAGCAGGGTGGCAAATTGATACATCATCTCAGAGATGCGTCGCACATGACCGGCGGTTTCATCAAAATGACTTTCCACAATTTCTCCTAAGGTAATAATTAGCTCCTTTTGGGTTTTTGAAACCATTTTCTCCATAATAAAGCGATCGAGAGCTACATCATAGTTGGATAAGAACAGATTAATCAGGTCAAAATTATAAATTTCTTTGGCACCTTCTATAAAAATGTAACTGTCATGCAAGGATTTTTGATCGTTTTTTACTAGAAAGCCTTTTTCAGTATGGATAATTTTATCATTAGTATCAGAAGAACGGTCTATTAGCTTCAGAACATGGGTTAGCTCCTCAACTTCACTGATTTTTTTTCCCAGATAGGCTTTGTATTTGCCGGTAGCTGCCATGATATGGGAAGCATCATGTTCTTTTAAGGTTAAGAAACCGTCGGTTTGAGAAAGAAAAAGCATATTGCTTTCATCTTGGTTAAATGAAGCCAGATTATCCAGAATACTGGTTAAAAACTCATTTAAGGACTGATGTTCAAAGAGCTGAGAACTGGCTTTGATAATTTTTTCCAGCCCTTTTCGATGCCGGTCAATCTGGGATAAGTCTCTGTAGCTTCGGAGCGCGGCATAGGTAGAGGTATATAATCGCTTCATGGTCATTTCTGTTTTTAACCGGTAGTCATTAATGTCATACTGTCGGATCACCTCTTCTTCCGGAGCTTCACCGGGCTGTCCCGTGCGAAGAATAATACGGGTCATTGGATTGCTCAGTTCTTTGCGCAAATAATCGACTACTTCCAACCCGGAAGCATTGCTCTCCATTACCACATCTAAAAAAAGAATGGCTGTATCTGGGTTTTGTCGCAGGGCTTCTTTGGTCTCCTGTCCGGAGTAGGTGTTGATAAACTCCAAGCCTTTACCTTCAAAAGTAAAATCGGCTAACATCATACGGGTGATCTGATGAACCTCCGGATCATCATCCGCCACCATGATTTTATAGGAAGCACTGGCAATACGGGTTTCTTTAGGTTCTTTGGATAAAAAAGATAGAGACATTCAAAAACTCCTTTCATGACTAAGATTTATGTGTGTTGAACCGGTGCTTCGATATGAAACAAAACACCTTGACTGACCTGCCCGTTACAACGGATAGAGCCTTTTAACTTTTGGGTTACCAGATTGTGAACAATACTCATTCCCAGACCGCTGCTACCTTTTCCACGTTTAGTGGTAAAGAAAGGCTCAAAAATATTTTTTTTCACTTCTTCTGTTAATCCGGAGCCATTGTCTCCGTAAACAATTTGTAGGGTACCATGTTTTATAGCGGCTTTGATAGTAATCAGCCCAGAGGAATGATCGGACAGTCCATGGATGATCGAGTTCATCACCAAGTTAGTCAGGATTTGAGAATAAACACCGGGATAGCTATGAATCCATAAATCCTCCGGACAATCAACTTGAAATTGGTGTTGCTGATGCTTATATTCATGCCTTAAACTGAGAATCACATTATTGATAAGGGTTTTTAGCTGAAAGCTTTGTGGCGATTCAATGTTTTGATTAACCGCAATTTCTTTGAAACTGTTTACTAAATGGGCAGACCGTTCCAAATTGTTTTCCAATAGCTTCAGACTCTCCTGAAGATCATGGAAATAACCATAAAGCCCTTCTTCTGTCAAGCGGCTGTCTTCCAGCTGTCGTAAAACTTTTTCTGTCTGGTGACTGATATACGAAACAGAAGAAATCGAAGTGCCTAAAGGGGTGTTAATTTCATGGGAGACGCCGGCTACCAAACCACCTAAAGAAGCCAGTTTCTCCCGATCGATCAGTTCGCTCATAGCCCGTTTTAATTCTTCGGATTTATCGTTAAATAGATCCTGGTATTGTTGCTTGCTATTTTCCAGTTTTTCAAAACTTTGCTGTAAGGAAACCATCATTTGCTGGAAGGAAGTCAGTAACTGGTGGGTTTCGGTTACGATAGAACGGGTGGCTGGCAAATCCACATTCCAATGGCCGGCGGCTATTTTTTTTGCGGCTTTGGAGGTCTGTTGGATGGGAGTGACGATCCTCTTAAGGAACCAGAGGCTCAAACCGGTAACCAGTAAAATCAGTCCCAGTACAAGGTAAAGGGTATGGTGCTGCTGCTCCTTTACAGCCCCCATCAAACTTTCTTCCGGCAAGGCCACGATGACTTGCCAAGGGGGAAGGTGTTTATCCGTAAGGGGTGCGTAGATAGCATAATAGGGAGTGGTGGGATGAGCTACTGAGAAAGCTTCGCCAGCCCTTACCTCTTGATGGATCATATGTTTTGCTGAATGATTGATAAGAGGATGGTTAATGGTAGTTGCTTTTTCAAAAATAAGTTCTCCGGTTTCATCTTTCACATGAATCCAGGGTTCTTGTCCGGAATGAGCTACCAGATTCCACTGGTGATCCACAACATAAATAACCCCGCCACCAGAACGAAGGATTTCGTCTTTTCTCAAATGTTCCTGCAATCCATAGAGAGATACATCAACAGCGCTGACGCCGGCAAATTGAGCTTCTGTATCAAAAAAAGGAAGCATATGGGTCACGGTGACTTCCATTCGTTCATCCTGATTGACATACAAAGAAGACCAGCTGGGGACTGGATGATCCTGCAGTGGCTGATAAAAAGGACGCAAATGCAAATCATAGTCTTCCATTACTAACCGCTGGCGGGAAGTAATCTGGTTGCCTTCAAAGATAACCAGGGCATCCTTCGTTCGCTGATCTTTGATCATGATATTGGTAGTACCGTCCTGATTGCGACGAATACCGGCATAACGACCCTGTTCATCTCCATAGGAAAGAACACTTACCTGAGGAATATAAGGAACATATTCTTGGAAGAGGGATTGTTGCAATGTTTCAATACTGGATAAGTCGGCATGCTGGAAAAGAAATTCTTCTTGAAGATGAGAACGGAAAAACTGGTTGAAAAGCATGGGTTCTGTTAACAGATTTTCGATTTCGGCGTGGACATGCCGGTTAAAGGCATGAGTTAACTGCCTGCCTTTTTCTTCGTATAAAAATTGATAATGATGGTTTATAAGAAGGATAAAAGCAGAAACAATCGAGATCATCACCAATAGAAAAGAACCTATTAGAATCATATGTAAAGGCCATTGTTTCCTTTTTATTTTTATTGTCATTGGTATCAACGCCGATCCAAAAGTAATTGTCATAGTCATACCCATTTTGGAAGGAGAATAAAGCCTTTTATTGTCAGAAAAAAAAGGCTGTGATAAAATAAGGGCATTCATAGGCAGAATAAAGGTGTAAGAAGGAAAGATAAGCGATACTTTTCGGTTATGGGAATGAAGAGTTGGGTATATAAAAGTAACAATAAGAAAAGAATCAGGGTGAAAAATGGAAACACCACGAAACTGACGATGTGTCAGATCCTTGGAAGTGCAATATTACGGGGAAAGTGGTAATCAAAAGGGGGAATTATATTGGACAAACAAAAGGGAATTTTATTGGAAAGTGGCACCAATGAATTAGAAATTGTTGAGTTTCGAATAGGCGAAAATTTTTTTGGTATTAATGTAGCGAAAGTAAAAGAAATTATTCCTTTCACAAAACCTACCAGTATTCCTAATTCGCATCCGTGTATAAAAGGAATTTTCAAACCAAGAGATGAAGTGATTACAGCCGTAGACCTTCCCCGATACCTTAATTTCCCGGAAGAAAAAAGTGATCAGGCTCGCTATATTATCTCTCATTTTAATCAGATCACCGTTGGCTTTTTGGTGGATGCGGTGGTGGGAATCCATCGAATTTCCTGGGAAAAAGTTGAAAAGCCGGATGAAACCATTTTTTCCGGTCATGAAGGAATTGCCACCGGCATTGTAAAACTGGAAGAAAAACTGATTGTTGTCCTGGACTTTGAAAAAATCCTGGCGGATATCAGCCCAAATACAGGGATTCAAGTGGCCGATGTTTCAAAGCTGGGTCCCAGAAACCGAAGTGAAAAACCAATTTTAATTGCAGAAGACTCGAAAATGCTGGCGAATATGCTCCTGGATTCCTTGCATGCCGCCGGATATACCTTTGTAACGGTGATGCCCAATGGAAAAGAAGCCTGGGATATGCTGGAAGCCATTAAAAAAGATAAGAGCAGATCTTGGAAAGAACGGGTATCCTTGTTGATAACGGACATTGAAATGCCAAGAATGGATGGCCATTCTCTGACCAAAAAAGTGAAGGATGATGAAGACCTTCAAGAATTACCAGTCATTATTTTCTCCTCGCTGATTGATGATCAGATGCGGCGAAAAGGAGAAGCTTTGGGAGCGAATGACCAAATTAGTAAGCCGGAGATTAATCGACTGGTGGAAACCATTGATCATTTGATTTTATAAAAAACATAAAAAAAAGCTTTTCCGAGAAAGAAGGGAAAAGCTTTTTTTTTATGGTATTCATTTTTATTTTTCTTTGGAATCAACGGCAACATTGATTTGTAGGGAAAGCCCATCCGCCAGCATTTCGATACAAATATACTGGGGCATGTTCATCACCACTTCAAAATTGTCCCCATACATCAATGTTGGAGTAGAGATATTGGTTTCAATATCCATCTGAGAAAAATTAATGCTGGCATTGGCCGTTAACATATTGGACAGTTCTGAAAGCGCACTTTCAGCCATGGAATCCAAGGTTTCCACCGGCATTCCCATCATCATTTTCGAAGCAATGGCCTTAGCCGTTTCCATTTCCAAGTGGTAGACTACATTGCCCTGCAACTCGCCAACAATCCCCAGATTCATAATCACCCCACTGCTTTTAAGCTTTCCTTCTCCTAAGCGAAGGTTTTTTCGCTCAATGCTTTCAAAGCCTAACTGTGGCATCACATGCTTAAAGGCATCAATAAACGGGTTAATCCATTTTACGTCCATGAGATCTCCCCCTTTGCGAAGCCTACCGTCATGGCGATATCGCCAAAGGATGTTTTCGCCATAAAACTGTTTCCGGTGACATTGGCACTGGAAAGCACCAGGGAATCACCATGATAGACGGTAGGTGGAGCCAACCTTAAATCATAAAACGGTTTCATCCGGTTAATGGTGGAGCAAGCATTTCCAGCAATCATATTAGTAACTTCCGCCGCCATATTTAAGACATCATCTAATTCAGCGGTATCTTGTTGGAGGGTTTTCTCAACAATTTTCACGCCAGTTTCATAAGAAAAGTCCATAACAAAACGGCCGTTAAAGGCACCGATGACGCCAATGACTACCGAAACGCCCTGGGACTCCTTGAAAGAACCTTCCATCACAACGCCTTCTGCTTTTTCACCAAAGAATCGGTTAATATTATCCATGAGTGCTTCTTGAAAAGCAGAATTACTTAATTCCAACAGTTCCTGAAGCATTTCTTCCTCACTGGTAATGCGATGGACAACATTTTTTAATTCTTCCGGATCAACAGGTTTTTGCACATAACCGGAAGCACCAGCTTTTTTTGACCGTTTAACAATAGCATCATCCTTCATGGAGCTAATCATAATAACCCTGGCATCCGGATGGATTTTTTTTACAGTTTCCGTACATTCAATACCATCTGTTCCGGGGATGGTCATATCCATGGTGACTATATCCGGTTTTTCCTGGGCAATGACGGTTTGCACTTCTTCCAGGGAACTGGCTTTTCCTACGACTTCCAGCTCCAATTCTGTCAGCATATCGCTTAATATTCGAATCGAAAAAGGTGAATCATCCACAACGACAACACGTTTGACGGCCTTTTTTTCTTCACTCATTCCTTCACCAACTCTCTTTCTTCAATAAAATACAATAACGGGAAATAATGAAACGGGAAATAATTATATTTTATTATATCAAAAACATAGTGCCAATGCACTAAAAATCTCCTGTTACCACTTCGGCCATATTGGTGGCATGATCCGCCACTCTTTCCAGATTGCTGATAATATCCAGGAACACCACACCGGACTGAGGTCGACAGACCTTTTGATTTAAACGTTCAATATGTCCTTTTCGAAGATTTCTTTCCATGCTGTCCACATCATGATCTTTTGCGATGATTTTTCGGGCAAGGGTAGTATCTTCTTTTTCAAAGGCTTCCATAGCCCCTTCAATCATTTCGTCTACTAACTGATGCATCTGCTCCAACTCATGACAGGCTTCCTTAGAAAAAGGAAGTCGTTCATCCATTTTAAGTTCTGCCAAATGAATAATATTATGCGCATGGTCTCCAATTCTTTCCAGATCACTGCTGCAATGCATCAAGGCAGTAATGGTTTGTGATTGATGTGAACTCAGGGATTTTTGAGAGATTCCCGTAAGAAAAATCGTAATATCTTTTTCTAAGCTGTCAATAAGTTCTTCCTTTTGACGGGTAGCACCAATAATGCCTCTTTCTTCCTGGACAAAAATGCGTACCGAATCCTGTAACATTCCCCGGGCAATGGCGGCCATCCGGAGTAGCTCCTGACGGGCGGCACTGATAGCCAGTGAGGTTGTTTTCTGAGCTTTCGGATTAAGATATTTGGAGCCGGTTTCCACCACCATTTCCTCTCCCGGCATCAGCTTTTGTACCTGCCGCAGGAAAGGCGTTAAAAAAGGAAAGAAAAGCAGCACATTCAGTACATTAAAAATAGTGTGGGCATTAGCTACTTGCCGGGTCACGCTACTTCCTGTAAGGGATACCAGGGCCAGAAAAGGCTGAAAAAAGAGGAGTGCCAGGAGGACACCGGTAACTTTTACGGTTACAATAGCCAGAACAGACCGACGTGCTGTTAGGTTAGTGCCGATGCTGGCAAGAGCGGCTGTAATACTGGTGCCAATATTAGCGCCTAATACAATGGCGATGGAAGAAGGCGTGTCAATCATTCCCTGTAATGTCAGGGCAATCACTACACCGGCGGTGGCACTACTGCTTTGAATAACCGCTGTAAAAAGAGCACCGGCCAACATTCCTAAAACCGGTGTCTGACCACATCGGGCCAGCATACGGACAAAGGGATCATAATCCCGTAGAGGAATCATTGCCTCAGACATGGCGTTCAGGCCAAGAAAAAGAAGGCCGATTCCCAGAATAGCCTGACCAATGGCTTTGTGAAGGCCTCTGGAGGTAAAAAGATTGAGATAAGCGCCCAATGCAATGGCAGGATAGATAATCACGGAAATATCGAAAGAAATCAACTGAGCCGTTACGGTAGTGCCAATATTGGCTCCCAGCATGGTGCCTACAGTTTGTGACAGATTCATTAATCCGGCACTGGCAAAGCCGATAGCCATGACGTTGGTGGTACTGCTGCTTTGTACCAGTACGGTGACAATGATACCGGTCAGCGTAGCCATATAGGGATTAGCGGTGAGAATTTCTAAAATGCGGTGCAATTTTTCTCCCGCTGCTTTTTGCATACCCGTAGACATTTGTTTCATTCCATACAAAAATAGCCCAAGACCTCCCAACAGACCAAGGGCAAGTGATAAAACCATAGGATGAAGCCTCCTTGAATAGAACTTTTATTAAAAACCCCCACCATTATATCAGAAAAAATGGATTACAACTCAATCTTTAATACTTTCTGGATAAAAAGTTCAGTCAACTCAGGATCAAACTGAGTACCAGCATGAGCTAGCAGCTCCATGGCGGCTTCGTCCGGGGATAGGGACTGCCGGTAACTTCTTTCACCAATCATGGCATCATAGGCATCGGCAATGGCAATAATTCGTGCCTGTAAAGGAATGTCCTCCCCTTTAAGACCACGGGGATAACCAGTGCCATCCCACCGTTCATGATGCGATAAGACATAGTCAGCCATTTCTTTCATATCACTGACGGTGCTAAGAATATTAAACCCGATCTCCGGATGTCGTTTGATCTCCAGGTATTCTTCATCCGTCAATTTGCCTGGTTTATTAAGAATGGCTTCATCAATAGATATTTTACCAATATCATGAAGCAATCCAACGGTTCGGATTTCATTAAGTCGATGATCGCTAAAATTCATGATAGTAGCTGTTCGGACGCATAAATCAGAAACTCGCTGAGAATGTTTTTCTTCTCGTGGATTTTTTTCATGCAATGTTTTCATAATGGCATGAATGGTTTTACTGCGTAGGCTGGGGCGTTCAAAGAGCTTCTTTTTATGCATGTAGTTTTCCGCATTCTTAAATATTTCATGGATATCCGCTTCTTCGGTTACTTTTGCATCCCATCCAAAGGAAATAGAGAGTTGAATGGTTTCGATTTCAGTATTCAGGCAACGGTTTTGCATGGTTTTCACCAGCTTTTCTGCGGTCGCATTCGTTAAGCCTGGCGCTAGTATGACAAATTCATCCCCACCGACTCGTGCAACAATTTCGTTTTCCTGGCAGGAATCTTTAAGAATATCCGCCGCTGTTTTCAGCATATCATCTCCTACCGAATGACCGAAAGAATCGTTGATTAGCTTTAGCCCATTCACATCGGCCATAATAATACAGAGGGGCAGATTTTGAGGCGAATCCAACCGGTGAAGGGCTTCTTCAATAAAGCGACGATTATAAAGACCGGTGAGCTGGTCGTGATAACTCAGGTATTCTACCTGTGCCTGATGACGGCGGCCGGAGGTGATATCTCGGGCAAGACCGACCACTTCTTTTTTATTTAGAGGGGTTAAACGCATTTCATAAATAAAGGTTTCGTCGTCAATTATTAATTCATAGTCAAATTGTTGCAATTGTTTCTTTTGGATAGCCAGACGAATCGAGCGTAAGGTTTTTTCTGATAAAGTACCGGGAAAAAAGTCTTTTATATGTTTACCAAGAAACATCTCAGGGGAATGCAGCAGGTTGTCTTCATTACTGGCATGACAGTCTAAGAAATAACCGGCATCATCAAAAAGAAACATAATATCCGGTAAGGCGGCTAGGATAGCTCTGTTTTTTTCTTCGCTGGCATGAAGTTCTTCTTGACTTTTGCGCAATTGATCTAGCTGATCACGAAGCTCCTGCTCCATGGCAATCAGTTCTTCCATGGCGGCTTCCATTTCGGTGTTAACAGAGAGCAGTTCTTCCGTTTTTCGCCGGATCAGATAGCGCATAAGGATGACAAGGATAGCAAGACCGGCAATCAGTGTCAGAACAGCTATGAGAATCCATCGGTACTGGTAGAACAGTTCCCGAGGATCTGGGTCTTCATAAATACCCAGCCACTGGTCATAGAGTTCTTGATATTCACCGGTAGCCTTTAGGATTTCCATGCCCCCGTTTAGCATCAATAAAACATCCCTATTGTCCGGCATTACGGCCATGGCATATTGATTGGTGTTCAGAGAAAGGTTTTGTGGAATCAAGTCCATCTCATAAGCATCAATGATATACATACCCGGCATTTTTAACACACCAGCATAGTCTGCATGGCCTTCTTCCACTAGCTGGAGTGCATCCTTCACATTATAGACTTCCATAAAGGTGATCTCTAAGTCCTGAGCTTCCAGATATTCAGCAACAATATCCGCCTCCTGGACAGCCACCGTAGCACCTTCTATCTCCTGAAGATGGTTGAGCCGGGTGCCGGAAGGCCCGAAAAGATCGCCAGCAGTAACGCTATGGGGAGAAGAAAAAAGGTATAGGGCTTCCCGCTCCGGAGATCGGAACATACCGGAAATAGCATGGATTTCTCCGTCCTCTAAGGCTTGACGGATTGTCGTCCATTCATCAAGACGGATTTCCACCTCCAGGTTCATGGCGTTGCCGATGGCGCGGGCAAGTTCAACGTTAAAACCAGTAGCTTCTCCATTTTCATCCAGATAGCTGTAAGGTGGATAATGAAGATCATCACCAATCATAATGGTGGTAAGATCCGTCTCCGAAGGAGCAGCAAAAACCCTGAAAGATAGCAGGAAAAAAAACAGAACTATGAAAAATAGCCATCTTAGAAAGAAGAAAGAGGGTTGTTTCTTTCGAGTAGGAATACAAGTAAAAGTGTTCATAGAACCTCCTGTAGATGCATAGGCGTCAGCCTATACAAAATAGCACTTGTTAGTTCATATTAGTGGTTAAGGATTCTTTAAGTACAGTATACATCAAAATAAGGGGCTTCACCATTTTCTTCAGGAAAATTTTCAATGATTTTTTTTCCTTCAGCGTCGGCAAGCCAACGGACAAAATCCATTGCTGCTTTATAGGAATCATAAGGATCTGTGCTGATTTCTTTTCGTCGGGGTACAATGATGGAAAAGGGATTAGCTAAGGTGGTGTCATCAGGCGAATTGGCGCCGAAAAAGACGGTAAGTGACTGGTTACCATGCTTCCACAATCGGTAACTGGTAGAATCCGTTAAGGCATAAGCTGATTTTTTGATGGCCAGAGACAATACTTCTATATTATCAGAAACACCTGTGAGTGGAATAATCACTGGTTCTTTTGGAAAGGAACCACGGCTTTCCCAGATTTCTTTTTCTTTCGCATGGGTTCCGGAGCCATCATTACGACTTAAAAAAGGTGCCTGCGTCAAGGCTAACTGGCGAAAAAAAACATGAATGCCCGCCGTTTCCTTTAAGTTTCCCAGTCCTGCCGGATCAGAAGTAGGTCCAACCAGAAGGTACTGATTCGTCATGATTGTTTTTCGATAAGCCCCCCATCCTTCCTGCATAAACCTTTTTTCCAAAGAAGGTGAATGGACCAATAACAGGTCAGCTCCACCTTTTTTGCCAATTTCCATGGCTTTACCACTTCCCACCCCTACGTGGCGTACCAGTACGCCGGTTTGCTGGTAATATTGTTTCTCTAAGCGATCCAGAAGGCCGGTAGCAATAGGTTCCATGGTGCTAGCTAACAACAGAAACTGGAAAGGATGAGAGGGAGAAGGGGAAACCGGTTCATTTTTTAAAGCTTTTGCGGGAATGTCCAGCAAAAGATGGAGTTGATCCTGTACCGTATCCCGAAATATGTGATAATAGCGAAGCATTTCAGAGGCATGTTTTGTTAAGGAAGCCCCACCACCTAATGACCCACCTACTTTTTTATGTAACAACGTCATAGAAAAGGCTTTTTCGGCATCCTGAATCAAGCCCCAGGCATAACGATAAGAAAGCTTCAGATCGGCAGCGGCTTTGGAAATAGAGCCTTCTTTTTCGATTTTTTCCAGCAAAAGAAATAGTTTATCCGTTGAAAGCTGTTTTTTATTTTTACCCTGCAGATACAGATGAAACTGATTGAAAGACTCTATGGAATTTTTCGTGAAAGGATCTTTTGGATTGGTTGACATGTTTTGCCCTCCTTGTCTCCCTTATAGTATGACATAAGGGGTAAAAGGCAACAAGAAGGAATCTAATTAGAAGGGGGCAGGTTCCAGCATTTAGCTGGAACCTGCAGGTGAGAGATGTGAACAAAGGGTAAACTCCCTAGAAAGCTTTTTGATAGATGGCTTTTATATCAGCGACATCTGGCTTTTGGGGGTTAGTGAGTGTACAAGGGTCCTCCAAAGCATTCTGGCTCATACGATCCAATACCTGTTGAAAGGCTTCTTCTGTAATGGATACTTCTTCCACCTCGCGGAAAGTAAGAGGAATGCCAATGCGTTGATTTAAATCTTTTAAGGCCTGAGCCAAATCGTCAATACCTAATAATTGTTCCACGGCCTTGTATTTATCCGTGGCTGATTTATTAAATTCAACAATGTAAGGCATCAAAATAGCATTGGCCAAACCATGGGTAACGCCAAACTCACCGCCAATTTTATGTGCCATGCTGTGGACAATACCAAGAGAAGAATTGGTAAAGGCCATGCCGGCAATGGCTGAAGCATTATGCATTGCATCCCTGGCTTCCATATTGTGACCATCTTTGTAGGCCGTAGGCAAATGTTGGAAGACCAGACGGATAGCTTCCGTCGCCAGGGCATCCGTGTAACTGGATGTGTTCGTAGAAGCGATGGCCTCTACGGCATGAGCCATGACATCCATCCCTGTGTTAGCGGTGATATGGGGAGGCATTTTTGCAGGCAGGTCTGCATCTAAAATAGCAATGTCTGGTGTCATTTGATAAGATACTAATGGATACTTAATATGATTTTCCCGATCCGTAATCACCGAAAAAGCCGTGATTTCAGAAGCGGTACCACTGGTAGAAGGAATGGTTACCAGGCGAGCTTTCTGACGAAGTGTCGGAAATTTTCCCTCTATCAAATCTTGAAACTTTGTTTCCGGTTGCTCGTAGTATACCCACATAATTTTAGCCGCATCTAAGGCGGAACCGCCACCAATAGCGATGATCCAATCCGGCTCAAATGCCTCCATTCGCTGACCGCCTTTGATAACGGTTTCAATAGAAGGGTCTGGTTCAACTCCGTCGATAATATCCACTTTCATTCCAGCTTCTTCTAAATAGGCTTGTGCCTGATCTAAAAACCCATGCTTTTTCATGGACTGACCACCGGTTACCAATACCGCTTTTTTTCCTTTAAGACCAGCTAGATAAGACAGAGAGCCCTGTCCAAAAACAACGTCAGCAGGAACTCGGAACCATTTTAAGCTCATTGATATCGCCTCCAATACAGAAATTTTAATGAATGAAAACCGAAAAAAGGTAAAAAAACAAGGAACCAATAATAAGGAAGATGAAACAGATCGAATAGGAAAGGCATAAGGCAAAAGAACAAGGGGAAGTTGTTAAATATTTAACCAATAATGCCGAAAAATTAATTCCGTGTTCTTCCTTAGCTAAAGTATAAAGGGAATGGACTTGAAAAACTAACGATTTTTTTATATTATTGAGGAAATATTTACAAAGAATGCTTCGGTGGAATCATGTTAAACAAATAACAAAAGGAGGGGTGGATATGCTACGAACTTTTGATAAAATGCAAGAACAAATTAACGGACTGGAAACGGATTATATTAAACTATTAACCTATGATTTGCCACCGAATTTTACGGATGTTTATCAATCCCGATCCTATCCAAGATTTTGCACCATCTTATCCGGAGAAAAAGAAGTGATCATTGACCAGTCAAGTCCTCTTGTTTACTCTCAAAACCAACATTTACTATTGCCTCCTCACTCCAATGTGCTGATGAAAATGGAAAAGCCTACGAAAGCGCTGGTCTTGGAGTTGAACCATGATCTTATTGAGCAGGTTCTCCGGAAAACGCCTCTGGATAAGGCGGGACAGGATAAATTGAAAAAATCAGTACATCACGACGTACAGGTGGGTTATAATCATCAAGGAATTGCGGAAGAGCTATTAAAAATTTATCAACTTTCAACAATGAAGTCTGGAGGTCAGACCTTTCTTATTGATTTAGCGGCACAAAAGCTGGTCTATGAACTTGTTCAAGATCAACAGGTACAGGAAATGTTACAAACACGGTATCCGGCAAAAATCGAAAGAATGATTGATTATATTGAAGAAATGATTCATGAAAAAATTAATCTGGAACAATTGGCAAAGGACAATCATATGTCGGCAGCCTCCTTAACACAACTTTTCAAAAAGCATACGGGCATGCTACCTCTTGCGTTTATAAAATGCCGTAAAATGCAGTTAGCTTCTTCTTACCTAAAGGAACATTCTGTTACAGAAGTAGCCTTTATGCTTGGCTTTGAAAGTCTTTCCCATTTTATTCGGGTGTTTCGGGAAACTTATGGCTTGACGCCCAAACAATATCAGTTGCACCGTTCATAAAAAGCATCGTAAAAGAAAGCATTCCCCTTTCGACCGACCGATATGCTTTTGTTGACATACCGAAAACGCTTCGATATAATGATAATTAACTGAAAAAGGGCAAAGCCCCGCAGTCTCCGAGTCTTAGCTTTCTAAAGCATGCTTTGTTGCATCAATGCCATGAAAATAAGACCGGCAGGGTATGATGGGAAACCATAATGCCTCCCATTGTGGAAAGGAGCGTGTCAGGCAGGATGTTCCATCTGTGCGGCACATAAATCACGACTCCTTCCATATGGAAAGAGTTTGTTTTGTTTTTGTGACAAAAAAATGTGGCAAAAGCCATTGTAAAGCAACATATAAAAACTGAGAAAACAAGAATTTAGACACAGCGAGGCAGGAGGAGATATTAGGAATGAAGTTAAACAAAAGCAATAGGTTGGTGTTAATGCTTGTACTGTTACTACCCTTTATGGCATCTATGACAGCCTGCAGAGGTGCTGATGAACCGGCACCGGTGGAAGATACGGATGAGTTTTCAGAGGTGACAGAAACAGCAATGATCCTGGCTACCACCACCAGTACAGAAAACAGTGGTTTATTGGATTTCATCCTGCCATCCTTTGAAGAAAAATATGGAATTGACGTGATGGTCGTATCTGTTGGAACTGGGGCCGCACTGCAAATGGGCGTTGATGGTGAAGCAGACGTGCTGCTGGCACATGCTACAGCGCAGGAAGAAGAGCTGGTAACGGCTGGTGATACCGTGGAACGTTTTGATGTTATGTACAATGATTTTATCCTTGTTGGTCCGGCATCTGATCCGGCCGGCCTGAGGGAAAACGCAGCATCAGATATTTTAACTGGATTCCAACTGATGGCTGAAAATGAAACATCCTTTGTATCCAGAGCCGATAATTCCGGAACCCATATGATGGAGCTAAGCCTGTGGGAAGAGGCTGGAGTTGGTGAGCCTTCCGGTGGCTGGTACATTGAAGCCGGCCAGGGGATGGGCGATGTCATACAGATATCGAATGAACTGGAAGGACATACCCTGACAGACCGTGCTACTTACCTGTCCATGCTGGATACGATTGATCTGGAAATCCTTCTTGAAGGTGACGAAATTCTCTTTAACCAGTACGGCGTTATGGCGGTAAATCCTGACAAGGGAGATCATATTAACTTTCCTGCAGCTGAAGGATTTGTTGACTGGGTGCTGGCACCTGAGACCCAGGATCTGATTGCAGCGTTTGGTATTGAGGAATTTGGGGAACCATTGTTCTTTCCTAACGCAAACTAGCCAATAAAGGGGTTTTTCGATGGAGAACTTTATCAGCGGATTTCAGGATGCCTTTCAACTGATCATCACCATGGACTCGGAATTTTTCGCCATTGTCCGGCTGTCTCTGGTTGTATCGCTGACGGCCACACTGCTTGCTTCGGTATTTGCCATTCCCTTTGGAGTCCTGTTGGGAATCCGAGAATTTCCGGGAAAATGGCTTTTGGTACGAATCATTTATACATTGATGAGCATGCCGCCGGTGGTTATTGGCCTGGTCTTCTTTTTGCTTTTTTTGCGGGCAGGACCTTTAGGCCACTTTCGGTTAAACTTTACGCCAACGGCTATGATTATCGCCCAGTTTGCCCTGGTTGCGCCTATTATCACCGGTGTGGTGTTCAATGGAACAAAAGAGCGGGGACCGGACATTCAGGATCTGGCGAAAACCATGGGCGCAAGCCCGGCACAAACTGTATGGCTGCTGATCCGCGAACTGCGCATAAACATTCTTTCCGCGGTGGTGACAGGCTACGGCCGAGCCATGTCAGAAGTAGGAGCGGTGATGGTAGTCGGCGGAAACATACGGGGACATACCCGGATCATGACCACTACGATTGCCATGCTTCGGAATATGGGAGAATATTCCCTGGCCATTGCGACGGGGATTGTTCTCTTGGTTATTTCTTTCGCAATTAATTCACTGCTATATCACTGGCAACAGGAGCGTTAAAATGAAACTAACCATGACTTCTCTTACAAAAAAATATCAAAACAGGACGGTCCTCAACATTCCGGAGCTGGAACTGGAGGAAGGCTACCTGTGGGGGATTATTGGCCCCAACGGATCCGGTAAAAGCACCTTGATGAAAATCATCGCCGGCCTGTTGGAGGCATCTTCCGGAAGCGTTCATTATGAGGATAAAAAGCTGAAGGGTGCCGTAAAAAAATCCATGACGCTGGTATTCCAAAAGCCGTACCTCTTAAGAACCACGGTTTTTCAAAACATTGCCTACCCCTTGCAGATTAGGGGTGATGCTGAAAAAGAAATAAGAGAAAGGGTGAATGAATTGCTGGAATCCTTCGAGATAGAATCCCTGCGGGACCAGAAAGCCTGGACCCTTTCCGGTGGCGAAGGACAAAAGGTGGCTCTGGCAAGAGCGCTTATTTTTAAGCCCAGGCTTTTAATGCTGGACGAGCCCACGGCCAATATCGACCCTTCCTCCATTATGTTGCTGGAGGAGCGTATTCTGGAATACTATAAACAGGAAAAACCAACCATTCTGATGGTAACCCACAATATTCAGCAAACCCGACGCCTCTGCAACCGGGTGGCCTTCATGAATGAAGGAAAAGTGCTGGACAGCGGTGATTTAAGGCATCTATACGGTGCAGAAGCTCATCCGCTGGTAAGGGATTTTATACAAAAAGGACTTATTTAAGAGATTCCCTGGAAAAACAAGTGACAGCTGAAAAAATGTAATCAAAGCAAAAGACAATAAAAATGGAGCACAGCATCTATTCGCTGTGCTCCATCAGATATTCCTTAAACCTTATTTCTAGTGGCGACAAGGTACGGTATTTATGATGCACCAGATAAAAATGTCTGGTCAGCATCATATCTGGAATTTCCAGAGCTTTCAAAGAGTCATTCAGGAGTTCTTGCTGAATGGCTCTTTTTGATAGGATTGAAACACCCATACCGTCCATAATACATTTTTTAATGACTTCTGTATTTTCAATATAAGCGGCGACTTTTAGATCACGAAAGCCAAGGTTGTTTTTTTTCAGAGCCGCTTCAAAAAGTTTTCGGGTACCGGAGCCTTGCTCACGAAAAATAAAAGGTTTTTTAATCAGTTCAGACCAGGGTATTTCGGTTTCATAGGCCTGATAGGCTTCATTATTCGGCACCACCAAAGCTAGTTCATCCTCTGTTAATGAATGAAAGGTGAGATGACCGTGGGTTGTCTTACTGCCAACGACGCCAAGATTATATTCTTCTGTTAAAATACCATCAATAATTTTATCCGAAGCCAGATGACGAAGGGTTAAGGTAACATCCGGATACTGTTTCTTAAATCCGGTCAGAAAAGAGGGCAGGATATATTGTTCCGGGATGGTGCTGGCAGCAATTTCAATATGCCCTACAAAATGCCCCCGGTATTCATCTAACTTAAATCCGACATTTTCTTTTACATGAAGAATTTCAACCGCATAATCGTAAAGAATTTTACCGGCAGGTGTCAGAGAAATCTGCTTATTACTGCGATTGATAAGGGTTGTTCCCAAATCTTTTTCTAAATTGATAATATGGTTACTTAAGGTTGGTTGGGTTAAAAACAGAGACTCGGCTGCTTTTGAATAGCTTTTGAACTTAGCGATAGCAACAAAGGTCTCTAATTGTCTGAATTCCATGGGACACCTCCGAAAAATGGTAAAAAGCATGGTAAAAAGCATGATAAAAAGCATCATAAAAAGTATGATAAAGGATGGCGAGACAATACTAGTATAACATATTTGTTCCTATCGGATAGTTGCCCGGATAGTTGCTTGGGTAGTTTTTTGCTAACCGGTAGGGCTAAGATCCTTCTTCTCTAGGTGAGATGATCAAAGTTAGGTGGCTGGAAATAGGATCACCTCCGCAATATCGAAAGAAAGAAGGATTCCCGGACTGATGGAATGAATACTGGTCAGCACATCCATTTTGAGAGGGTATTCCAGTCCACTGTCGATCATAAACCGTGTCGAAGCGCCCAGGAAAGACTTTTGAAGGGTCCTTCCGGAAAAAAGGCCATTGGTGTTAGGGAGAAGCGACTCTGGACGAACAAAGAGTGTGACAGGTTCTTCAGGAGAAAAATGCCAACCCTGGGGAGATTTTATCTGAGAAACAGGTTGTCGAAAAGTTTTTTCAAGACAGATAAAATCGATGGCATCCTTGGAGACTCGTTGAATCTGAGCCGGAATAAAATTTCCAAAACCAATAAAATCGGCTACAAAAACCGTAGCTGGCTGATAATAGATTTCTTCCGGTGTTCCGATCTGTTCTATCACTCCTTGGTTCATAACGGCTACCCGATCTGCAATGGCCAGGGCTTCTTCCTGGTCATGGGTGACGTAGACAGCCGTGATACCGGTCTTTTGCTGAATGTGACGAATTTCCTCTCGCATTTCCACTCTAAGTTTTGCATCCAAGCTGCTTAAAGGTTCATCAAACAACAAAATATCCGGATCGACTACCATGGCTCGGGCCAAGGCCACCCGTTGTTTTTGTCCGCCACTGAGTTCATTGATATTTCTTTCTTCCAGGCCTTCGATCTGCATCAGTTTCATATAATCAATGGTTTTTTGGTGAATGACTTTTTTGGAAACACCTCGTACTTTTAATCCGTAAGCAATATTTTGATAAACATTCATATGAGGAAAAAGTGCATAGTCCTGAAAAACCGTTACGGTTGGCCGTTTTTCTGGTGGAAGAAGGGATAAATTTTGTTGCCTGAAAAGGATTTTTCCTTCATCAGAAGGAATCATTCCAGCCAGCATCCGAAGAATGGTGGTCTTGCCACAACCGCTGGGACCTACTAGTACCAACAACTCGCCTTCCTCAATGCGTAAATCCATTTTCTTGACAGCTTCAACGGATTCATAGGTTTTAGAGATTCCTTGTAAAGAGAGTGTCATCTTTTTTCATCCTTTCTAGAAACCAGCTTTTTCAAGAATCCGGGCAAAGCACAAAGCGTCGTTAAGATCAAAAGACCAAGAGCTGTAAAAACAGTTAGTAAAAAAGCATAAGCGGCTCCTTCACCAAGACGGCCGGAATTGACGGCCCGAAAAATTTCAAAGGTGATGGTAACATAGCGAGGCGTAATAAGAAAAATAATGGCTCCGATTGTGATCATTACATGAATAAAACCGTGAAACATTCCGGCTCGATAGGCAGGCGCTAAAATAGGAAGGATGATGCGGGTAAACGTAGTCCAGGAAGAAGCACCTAAATCCCGGGAAGCCTCTTCCAGATTGGAAGCTACCTGCTGCAAAACCGCTTTGGCACTGTTGTAGCTGATAGGCAATTCCCGGACAATACAAATCAGGACAATGATGATTGCCGTACCGGTTAAAGCCAGGGGAGGCCGATGAAAAGCCATGACATAGCTGATTCCCATCACTGTTCCGGGAACAGCGAAAGGTACCATTGCTAAAAAATTAAGCAGGCTTTTCCAGGTCTTTTGACTATGATGATGAAAATAAGCCGTAGTGATTCCCAGCAACGGCCCCCAGAGAGCCACCCGAAAAGCAAAATAAAGGCTATTGTTCAGGCTGCTGAACAACTGACTGCCAGCTCTTTGGAAATGGCGCAGGCTCAGGGTATAATCGTAGCCCCAGACAGAGGTAAAAGCTCCGGCAATCACGGCGATAAACTGAATTACCACCATGAGAGAAAATAGAGTGGCTACGCCAAGGACCAATGGAGAAAAAGGCATTTGGCGATGATTGGCAGTGGCAGGACCTTTGACTTTTTCGGTGACATTGGCCACATGAGTAGAATAGTAGAGCTTTTGACGTAAGAACCATTTTTCCATCCCAAAGGCCCAGACGCTGAGAAAGAGTAAAACCACGCTAATGGTAGCGGCATACCCTAAATTGTAATTGGACAGGATCTGAATATAGGCTTCACTGGCAAGTACCCGGTAGCCACCTCCGACAAGGATAGGGGTTCCAAAGTCGGCTAATATATTGGCAAAGGCTAAAGAAGCGGCGGCTGCCAAGCCCGGTACTAATAAAGGTAATGTGATGGTAAAAAACACCCGTCTGGGCGATGCACCTAAATCCATGGCAGACTGTTCCAGGCTTCGGTCCAAACCTGTCAGCACATTGGAAATGACCAGATAGGCAATGCTGGCATTTCCAATCATTTGTAACAGAACTATCATCTGCGGTCCCACCAGGCTTACGTGTAACCCTAAGAGTTGATTCGTGATCAATCCCCGCCTGCCAAAAAGCATGATAAAGACAATGGCACTGACAAAAGGTGGAGAAATCAAATTCAGAATAGCCGTATAGTGGAAGAATCGTCGAAAGGGAAACCGACAGCGATGAACCGCTAATGAAAGCATGGTTCCCAGCAGTACGGCCAGAAAGGTTGAGGAAAGGGTAATCAGCAATGTATTGCGAAAAAGGTGAAGGTGTCGCCCTCCCATCAGCTGGGAAAAATAGGAAAAATCAAAAGCTCCTTGCCTGTAAAAACTGGTAACCAATACACTTGCCAGGGGATAAAGAACAAAAATCACCAAAAATGCAGGAATCGCTACAGCGACTCCTGCAAAAAGGACACGATGAATTCTCCCTTTAATTTCCGTAACGTTCTGTCCATTCATTAACAATTCGATCCCTCTCCTCAGCAGCCCAGGTAAAGTCATAATCCACCAAATTCAGTTCTTCCAAAGAAGGGATATCCTCCGGAAGAGGAACATTGGGGCGGGTGCTGGGTCGGGGGCTTACTTCTGCAAGAAATGCCTGACCCTCTTCTGTCAGTGTCCAGTCCACAAATTTCTGAGCGGCTTCTATATTATTGGTACCTTCAATGATAGCCACCGGTGAATGCCACCAGGGAGTACCATCTTCCGGGTAAACTACTTCTACCGGATAGCCTTCTCGCTGAGAATTAATGCCGTCTGGACTGATTCCCACCAAGACTTCGCCTAGAGAAGCCTGTTGCGGAGGCTCGCTGCCACGCTCTGCATAATAAGGAATATTAGCGTCCAACGCATCCAGATAAGCCCATCCATCTTCTTCACCCAGCATTTGCAGCATGGATGCGATGGCCGTATAAGCCGTACCGGAAATACCCGGATTCGGCATGGAGACTTCTCCTGCATACATAGGATCCGTCAAAGCTTCCCAAGTCATCGGGATAGGAACATCCAAGTCTTCAGCCAAAGGCTGGTTCACTACATAAGTAACCAATACGATAGAAACACCAGTCCAGTAACCGTCAGGATCCTTAAACCGATCTTCAATCGCCTCTGCTTCTGGCGAGTGGTACGGATGCAACAGTCCCTCTTCGGCGGCGACCATAAAGCTATCGATGCCACCACCAAACCATACATCTCCTAAAGCCCGTCCTTCTTCAGCTCTCATGCGGGAAAGCACTTCTCCAGAAGACATGCTGAGCATTTCCACCGGAATACCGGTTTCTTCTTCAAACTTCTGAGCAATTTCATCTAAGCCACCGTAAGCCGCATAAATCTGAAGGGCTTCACCAGTGTAGTCTTCCTTTTCTTCTTCCGTTACTTCTGTTTCGGCGGTTTCGACTCCTTCATCGGAAGGAGCCGGTTCCGGATCACCGGAAGGCTGGCATCCAGCTAAGGTTAACATCAACATCAGCGCTATGAGGAACGCAACGATTTTTCTCTGTGAATACAAAATAAATCCCCCTTTTAATAACCGCATTTACATATGAACAGGAATCTTAAACTTCTGGTAGAGGATTCACCCCATCAGAAGCATAAATGAATCATTAAAATCATATCAGAATTAGCACAAAAAGATAAATTGAAATTCATAATGAAAAAAAGGATTCCAATAAAGAATTTTAATAGGTGGAGAGAGGAGGGGTGGGCGAGGCTGATGCAAAGAAAGTATGTTTTTTTTCTTGTAAGTGTTGAGTAATCAAGAAGGAGAAGAAATAAGCCAGAAAAGAAAAAGAGGATCCATAGAAATCACTAATGATAATATAGAGAAAATCGATTTTACCTTTTCGGCCGCTTCTGACAAAATATAATTGCATTGATAAATACCTATGTTATAAAATAAATCTTTATAGGATGTTTATTAGGTAAAATGGTTGCAATCATTTTTTAATCGTTAAAATATTGAAGGAGGAAGAAGATGAAAACAGAAGTGAGTGTTCAACAAATCAGAAAAGATGCAGAAGATATGTTTCGGGCAGGGAAATATTACTGTTCGGAGGCCATTGTAGCATCCATCAAAAAGAACTTTGAACTGGATATGCCGGATGAGATGATTGCCATGGCCTCAGGATTTCCGGTGGGAATCGGAAAATCAAAATGCACCTGTGGTGCTGTAACAGGAGGAATTATTACCTTAGGATATTTTTTTGGCAGAACAGAAGGCACCAATCCTAAAGATCCCAAAAGTGTAAAAACCTTGGAATTGGCTTATGAATTACAGGATGATTTTAAGAAGAACCATAAAATTCTATGTTGTAGCGTATTAACCAAAGGGATGGACATGGCCTCAGGAGAGCATAAGGAACAGTGTATTTCCTTTACCGGTGAAGTAGCTGAAAATGCGGCACGTATTATTGTAAGGGAAAAAGGTTTTGTTAATACAGATGAGATGGACAAGAAAGAGGTGTAGGTAATGAAAGCATTGCTTCAAAAATTGCCGCTACCTATTTCCGGATTAATGCTGGGACTGGCAGCTCTTGGAAACCTGCTGGGAACTTACCATATGGGGATTCGTTCTTTGTTGGGCATCATGGCAGGCATTATTTTTATAGGATTGTTGCTTAAAATCCTTGTTTTTCCAGGCTGTTTGAAGGAAGGATTTTCGAATCCGGTGGTGGCCTGTATTATGGCTACATTTCCCATGGGGATCATGCTTCTTAGCACCTATGTCCGACCATTTTTACCTGGGTTGGCCTTTGGTGCCTGGATGCTGGGGATTTTTATGAATGCCTTATTGGTCTTTTTGTTTACAAAAACCCACCTGATTCCCTTTTCCATTAAAAAGGTTTTTTCCAGCTATTTTGTGCTTTATGTAGGCATTGTGGTTGGAAGTGTGACAGCGCCTTTATATGGCATGCAATCCGTTGGGCAGATACTATTCTGGTTTGGACTGGCGGTATACCTTCCACTGATCCCTTTGGTAAGTTACCGGGTCTTTAAGGTAGGTGGCATTCCAGAACCGGCGCAGCCAGTAATCATTATTTATGCGGCACCGGCAAGCCTTTTATTGGCCGGCTATCTTAGTAGTTTTCCTGAAAAAAATCTGGGAATAGTGATCGGCCTTGGCACTTTGGCTTTTATGATGACGCTTTATGGTTTAAGTCAGATGCCAAGACTCTTGAAATTTCCCTTCTACCCCAGTTATTCCGCTTTTACGTTTCCCTTTGTGATCAGCGCCATTGCTTTTAACGGTATGACGGGCTTTCTTAGTGGACAAGGGTTTCAAACAGGGTGGATGGAACCAATAAGAATATTTCAGATTGCCTGGGCAACAGTCATGGTACTGTATGTTCTTTTCCGGTATGTTGGCTTTTTAAGTCATAAAGCACCGCAAACAGCCAGTCCGGAAAAAGCATAGAGCCAGTCAGTCTGGAAAACCGTAAAAGCATATCAATAGAAGCCTCAGCCTCCTGACAATGATCAGGGGACGGAGGCTTTTTTTAGACGAAAAATGACTTTGGAATGATGGAATGATGGAATGTTGGAATGTTGGAATGTTGGAACGGTTGTAGCTACTTTAATTAGCTGCTTTTTCAATATTAACCGCCGATACTTTTAGACCGGGAATCTTACAATACGGATCTAAGATTTCGCCATTGGTCAGGACATTGGCACCATTGCCCCAATGAAAAGGCACAAACAGAACGCCTTCTTCCACTCGTTCCGTTACCATGGCTTTTACCGTAATACGACCTCTTGGAGAAGTGACCATCACCTCGTCACCGTTCTTAATACCTTTAGAAGCAGCTAAGGCAGGATGAATTTCCACATAATTATGGGGTGCGATCTGATTAATCCCCTCGGATTTATCGGTCATGGTTCTGGTATGGAAATGGTAAAGGATTCGACCGGTGGTCAGCACCTGTCCGTAATCTTTAAGGCCTAGTTCAGGGGATGCTTTCCATTCTACAGGCTTGAACAAACCGGCTCCCCGGGCAATGCTTCCCTGATGCAGAATTGGTGTTCCCGGATGCTCAGCCGTTGGACATGGCCAGGAAAGCCCTTCCTTTTCTATACGTTCATAAGAAATGCCTGCGTAAGAAGGTGTCACCTGACGAATTTCTTCAAAAATAGCTTCCGCACCGCTGTAATTGGCTTCTAAACCGAAACCTTTCAGCAACTGAGATAAAATCCACCAGTCTGGTTTTGCTTCTCCTGGCGGGGGGACAGCCTTACGAACTCGTTGTACTCGTCGCTCTGTATTGGTAAAGGTTCCTTCTTTTTCCGCAAAAGCAGCGGCTGGAAGCACGACATCGGCTAAGGCGGCTGTTTCTGTCAAGAAGATATCCTGTACTACCAGGAAGGCTTTTTCTAACCCTTTTTTAACATGCTGAGTGTCCGGGTCAGAAACCATCGGATTTTCACCAGTGATATAAAGCATTTTTACTGTATCTTCGGCAGCCGCAGGAATGGCTTCTGTTACAGTCAAGCCTTTATTCTCTGGAAGCTGAACGCCCCAAGCCTCTTGGAATTTTTTGCGGGTTTCTGCCGCATCTATTTTCTGATATCCAGTCATAACAATTGGAAGTGCGCCCATATCACAGGCACCCTGCACATTGTTCTGACCTCTCAAAGGATTCACACCCGTTCCGGGTTTACCGATATTGCCTGTTACCAGTGCCAGGTTAGAAAGGCTCATGACATTTTCTGTACCGTTGACATGCTGAGTGATTCCCATGGAATAGATAATACTAGAAGCGCCGGAAGAAGCATACATCCGGGCAGCTTGTCTGATATCCTCTGCCGGAACCTGACAGATGTCAGCGGCCCATTCCGGGGTGCACTTTTTCACAGACGCTTTCAAGGAGTCGAAACCTTCTGTTTGTTGGTGAATGAAAGCTGTATTCTCTAGCCCTTCTTCAAGGATAACATGAATCATGGCATTGGAAAGGGCAACGCTGGATCCGGGATAAATCTGCAGAAACAGGTCAGCATCTTCTGCCAGTTCGATGGCACGTGGATCCGCAACGATGATTTTGCTTCCTTGCTTTTGCGCCTGACGAATATAAGCACCCATCACCGGATGGGCTTCCGTTGTATTGGAGCCGGTAATAAAGATTAGGTTTGCCTGACGAACATCAGCCATCGGATTGGTCATAGCACCACTTCCTAAAGTGGTTGCCAGACCAGCGACGGTAGAGGCATGGCATAAACGGGCGCAGTGATCAATATGATTGGTACCGATAGCGCCACGCATCAGTTTGTTCATTAGATAATTTTCTTCATTAGTAATACGGGCGGAGGAAAAGCCAGCGATGGCTTCAGCACCATAACCCTGTTTGACTTCCTCTACTTTATTAATAATCACTGAAAAGGCTTCTTCCCACTGAACAGGTACTAAAGTGCCGTTTTTACGAATAAGAGGCTGAGTCAGCCGATCCGGATGGTGAATAAAATCATGGGCAAAGCGACCCTTTACACAAAGCAATCCTTCATTGGCAGCTCCTTTGGCTGGTTGCACTTCCACTACCCGATTGTCTTTTACCACCAAATTCATCTGACATCCTACACCGCAGTAAGCACAGGTAGTTTTAACTTCTTTGGTTTCCCAATACCGATACTTTACAGGTCTTTTGGGTTCTAAGGCGCCAACCGGGCAATAAGACACACAGTTACCGCAGGAAACACAGTTGGATTCTTCTAGTGACACCTGGAAAGGTGGTGCAATATGGGTGTTAAATCCGCGATCAACAAAACTGAGGGTATGATTGCATTGAAGCTGATTACAGACATGCACACAAAGACCACAGTTAATGCATTTATTTTGGTCACTGATGTAAAAAGGATTACGGCTATCAAGGGGATAATTTTTTACTTCTCCATCATAAGATGTTTTCTCCACATCGTACTGATAGCAAAGATCCTGTAATTTGCATTTTCCGGACTTTCCACAGGTCATGCAGTCTAGAGGATGATTTGCCAGGATTAAATCCAAAATTTCCCGGCGAGCTTCTACCACGGCGGGGCTTTCAGTTTCGATCTTCATTCCTTCAGAAACTGGTGTGGAACAGGCCGCCGCCAGCTTAGGACTATCGTTTACCTGAACACTGCAAATGCGACATGCTCCTTCCGGTCTTATCCGCTCGTCATGACAAAAGGTAGGAACCAAGGCTCCTGCCTTTTTTGCAGCCTGAAGCATGGTACTTCCTTCTTTAATCTGGACAACCTGCCCATTAATTGTACATGTAATCATCTTTCAATCACCCTTTCATTGATTATTCGCATGTGTGACATCCTTTCTTTGGTTTTGAATGGTTAGAGAGCTCCTGAAATACTGTCTGAATTGTTAATTAATTCACATTTTAGTGTAGCATAGCCTTACAGAACAAACCAATAAAAATATTTGATAGAAGGATGGGTTTTGTTGATAAGGGCAGAAAAAGAATCATTTGGCTTTTAGTGATTCAAAATATAAGGTAAAATGAAGAGAAAGCCGTTAAAGAATGAAGAAAAAGCCGTTAAAGAATGAAGAGAGAACCAGGATAAGTTATTTGATGGATAGAAAAATGGGTATAACTCTTTCCGCAGGAATACAGAAAAGAAAGGAAATTATGATGATTCGAGAAAATACAGATTTGAAAAGCCTTCAGAAACAGTTGGAAGAACTACCAAAAGAAACGGTTATCGGAGAGTTTGCCGGTCGGGATAGTGTGGCGGCGATTATGGAAGCCTTAAAATCACCGGAGATCAACCATGTATTACCAGTGGTGACCTTTGCTCCTACGGAATATGGCAGCGAGAAAGAACTGGAGATCAACCATCAACGAATGGTGGAGCGGGTTCAGAAGCTTTATGGTGAAAAAAAGAAAATATATCCACTGATCTACGATAGTTCTTTACCGCTGTGGCGTATTTTGAATGGACGTAACCTTATGAGTTTGCAACAGGAATACGGGTTTTACACACCCTGTATTGGATGCCATACTTATTTTCATTTAGCAAGAATTCCGCTGGCAAAAGCCTTAGGGAAAAAGATCATAGCGGGAGAACGGGAAAGTCATGGAGGAAAAATAAAAGTAAACCAGTTGAAAGTCTGTCTGGACAGCTATCAAAGCATACTGGAAGCTTTAGGCGTAGAACTGTTACTGCCGATCCGGAAAATGGAAAAGGATGAACTGATTGAAGAGTTGATTGGATGGCCCTGGGCAGCAGAAGAAGAACAGCCAGTATGCCTTTTTAGCGGCAATTACCGAAATCATGAAGGAAAGGCCATCTATGATCTGGAGAAAATTCGTCATTTTCTTAAAACCTATCTGGAACCTCTGGCCATTACCTTAGGAAAACATTATGAGCAACAGCCGGATATAAAGGAAAAAGAACTAGAACGTATCTACACAAACTGGGAGGCACAACGATGAAAACCATATTGGTACTGCTGGACGGTTTATCAGATCGTCCTCAAAAAGAATTAAAGGGAAAAACTCCTTTACAGGCTGCTCATACGCCGAATATGGACGCTTTAGCCGCTCTTTCGGAAACCGGCACCATGATTCCCTGGAAACCGGGGATTCCTTTGGGAACAGAAGCCGCTCATTTTCATCTAATGGGCTATCCGATGGAAGATTTCCCAGGAAGAGGCATTATTAGTGCCTTGACGGTGGAAGAGGAACTGGAAGCCGATGCCCTCTATTTAATGAAAACCTGGGCTTATTTGAAAAAAACAGAGGAAGGCTACCGGGTACTTCAACGAGATCTGACGGATTTAACAGGAGAAGAAGTGTCAGCCCTCAGTCAATGCCTGCCTCGGGAGATGGATGGCATTTCCATCGAATGGCAGCAACAGGAAGGGCCTCACAGCCTGTTGAAACTCAAGGGGAAAGACCTGGACCACCGAGTATCCGACAGTGACCCCTTTTATCCACAAGGATGGTTGCATCAGGTGATGGCCTTTGAAACAGAGGATGAAAAAGCAATCAAAACCGCTGACTTTCTGAACCGTTACATCATAAAAACAATGGAAAGGCTGAAAAATCATCCGGTGAACCAAAAAAGAATCGCCGAGGGAAAAGAACCGGCCAACGGCATTCTCACCAAATGGGCTGGGAAAAAACCAGTGCTGGAGCCTTTTCAGCAGCGCTATGGCATGAAAGGTGTTATGCTGGCAGGCACCAAGCTCTTAAAAGGAGTAGCAAGGCTGACCGGCATGGATTATGTCCGGTACGAAAGCTTTCAGCAAGGGATTCGGTGGGCCTTAGAAGATAAGACCTATGATTATATTCATTTGCACAATAAAAAACCGGATGACGCATCTCATACCATGGGAGCTACAGCGAAAAAGAAAATCATAGAAACCATTGATCAAGAGTTAGGAATCCTGATCCAAGGGACAAAGGAAAAAATAGAAAAAGGAGAAATCCTTCTGATTCTTACCAGCGATCACACTACGGCCAGTGATGGAAAAATGATTCATACCGGCGATGCCGTACCGATTCTCTTTTGCGGCAAAACCCTTCGACCGGATGGGGTGAAAAAATTTGATGAAAAAAGCGTCAGCCAGGGAAGCCTTCGAATGAGTGGGTCAGACCTAATACCACTGATGATGAACTATACAGAAAGAAGCCTTTTTTATAGCTATCGGATGGGAGGGAAAGCCCTGCGCTACGTTCCCACTCATGTCCCTCGGTTAAAATAAGGAAGCTGACTCACCTTACGCAAACAACGAATACAACGGAAACCATTAAGATTAATGAAACCGTTCACATAGGGAAAACGGCTAACATAACTGAAACAAAGGAAAGCATGGCATACTCAAAAGCTATCGTAAGACTATCAGAAGGTGCTAATAAGGTGGTAATAAAGATGACAAACAACCTTTCTCAGGAAACCGAAAAAAAATACCAGGCATTGATCCATCAATTAAAAAACATGAAATCTGTTGCAGTAGCTTTTTCTGGTGGGGTAGACAGCTCCTTTTTGCTCCATGCGGCCCAAAAAGCGTTGAAAGATCAGGTAATAGCCATTACCGTTGTCGCTTCCCTGGTACCGGAGCATGAGCAGCAGCGGGCCATTCAAATGGCAAAAGAAACCGGAGTGCATCATATCTTGATGCCGGGGAAGGAAGAAGCAGAGCCGAAAATTGCGGAAAATTCTGTGGAAAGATGCTATTACTGTAAAAAACACCTTTTTACCATGATGGAACAAAGAGCCATAGAAGAAGGCTACGTTGTATTGGTGGACGGAACCAATATAGATGACGCCCAGGATTACCGGCCGGGAAGAAAAGCTCTGAAGGAGCTGGGGATTAGAAGCCCATTGGAAGAAGTTGGTCTTACCAAAGAAGAAATACGGCAACTTTCCAAAGCCGCAGGATTATCCAGTTGGAATTTACCGGCCATGGCCTGTCTGGCTTCCCGCATTCCTTATGGAACCCGAATTACAAAAGAAAAACTAAAGCGTATTGAAACCTGTGAAGCCCTCCTATTAAGGCTGGGATACCGGGAATTACGGGTAAGAGATCATGATCAGGTGGCACGCATTGAGCTAAATCCAGCGGAAATGACCAAATTCTTACAGTCCGGGCATCAGGAAGAAATCATCCGCTCTTTCAAAGCCGCCGGTTTTAAGTATGTCACCCTGGATCTGGAAGGCTATCGGATGGGAAGCTTGAATGAAGGAAAGGTGGAAAAGCAGTTAAAAGTTAAAAGTTAAAAGTTAAAAGTTAAAAGATAAAAGGTGGAAGGTGAAAAGTGAAAGGGCAGTTAGAAGGGCAGTTAGAAGAGCAGTTAAAAGTTAAAAAATAAAAGTTAATAGGTAATAGGTATGAGTTAAGTTTAATACCTGAAAAAGCAGGTTATAAAGTCTCTTCTCCACCACTGAAGTACAGGGAAAGATTTAATGAAAGACAGGCACTTTGGGGACGGCCCACTGTGCCGGGAAAGGAAAATGGACAATGAAAGAAAAAGAACTGACCCAATTGCTGGAACAGTATAAGTATGAGGAATTACCTGTGGAGCAGGTGGTAAAAGAGCTGAAAAAAGCCCCTTTTGCCAACCTGGACTATGCCCGGATTGACCATCATCGTGGCCTTCGGAATGGTGCCAGTGAAGTGATTTACTGCCAGGGAAAAACCCTGGAACAAGTTCAGGGAATTGTCGCCCATATGCTTGAAAAAGGAGGAGCAAACATTCTGGGAACCCTGGCAACGGCAGAAATGGCGGAGGCGGTTCGTCAAGTGACCTCAGAAGTGGCCTATTACCAGGATGCCCGACTGTTTGTGGCCAACCCTAAGAATGGACCAAAAACCAGCAACAAGATCCTGGTGGTTACGGGAGGAACGGCAGATATTCCGGTAGCTGAAGAAGCAGCGATCACGGCCGAAACCCTGGGAAATCAAGTTGAACGGCTCTATGATGTAGGAGTCGCCGGACTCCATCGGCTTACTTCTCAACTGGATATCCTGCTGGAAGCCAATGTGGTGATCGCCGTTGCCGGTATGGAAGGTGCTCTTGCCAGTGTGGTAGGAGGGCTGGTGGATAAACCGGTGATCGCTGTTCCTACCAGTGTTGGCTACGGTGCCAGCTTTGGCGGGGTTTCTGCCCTGCTAACCATGTTGAATTCCTGTGCTTCCGGCGTAAGCGTGGTTAACATAGATAATGGCTTTGGCGCCGCTTATCTAGCCAGCATGATTAATCATATGAGCGAGAAATAAAGAAAGAAACAACGTAACAGCACAGAAGCACAGAAGCACAGAAGAAACAAAGGAGGATCAAGATGAATCTTTTATATATAGACTGTTTTGCTGGCATCAGCGGCGATATGACGCTAGGCGCTTTTTTAGACTTGGGCGTTAGCGAAAAAGTTCTCCGGGATGGATTTGCCCAGTTAAAAGGGGTGAGTGGTTATCGGTTGAAAATTGAAAAAACCATTAAAAATGGTATTACCGGAACAAAAGTCGATATTATCTTAAACGAGGAAAGTGACCACACTCATGATCATGACAAAGGGGAAGACCATCCTCACGAACATCGCCATGACAACAGCCACAGTCACAGCCACAGCCATGATGTCAATCTGGAAACCGTGGAGAAAATCATTGAAGACAGTGGACTGGCTGATGAGGTGAAAGCGTTAAGTAAAAAAATATTTCGCTATGTGGCAGAAGCCGAGGCAAAGGTTCATGGAAAACCCTTGGAAGCCGTCCATTTTCATGAAGTAGGAGCCGTGGATTCCATTTTGGATATTGTTGGAACGGCTATTTGTCTTTCAGCTCTGAAAGTAGATCACATCATCGCATCACCTCTACACACCGGAACGGGTTTTGTTCACTGTCAACATGGGAAAATACCCGTACCAGTACCGGCCACCATGGAAATCTTAAAAGAAAACCAGATTCCCTTCTATAGCACCGGGATTCAGAAAGAATTGGTAACTCCCACCGGCGCCGCTATTGTAGCTGGTCTGGCAGATGCCTTTGGTCCCATGCCGGAAATGGAAGCCCGGGCCATCGGCTATGGAGCCGGAACGAGAGAACTGGAAATTCCTAACCTTCTTCGGATGGTAATGGGGAAAAAAAAAAAGATCCGGAAGCAGTGCTGATCCTAGAAGCTAATATCGATGATACCACCGGCGAAATGATGGGCTATACCATGGAAAAGCTGTTACAGGCCGGTGCTTTAGACGTAAGCTTCACACCGATTTACATGAAAAAAAACCGACCGGCTATCAAGCTGGAAGTGATGGGGGAGGAAGAAAACCATGACCGGCTACAGGAACTGATATTAACCGAAACCTCCACGATTGGTCTTCGTATCCGAAAAGCCCGGCGGCTAGTCATGAAGCGAAAAAGCATTCCTGTAGAAACGGAATTTGGCACCATTTCAGTAAAAGAAGCCAGATGGAAGCAGATTGTAAAATATGCACCAGAATACGAAGATTGTCGAAAAGCCGCCCAGGAACATGGGGTTTCCCTGGCAGAAGTATATCGAAAAGCAGAAGAAGCTTGTCATCAGAAAGAGGAGGGAAAGAAATGACCGTTGAATTAGTTCATGCGTCACGGAATCGATTTGTTGAAAATATTTATCGTGGTGATGTGGTGGTGGTGAATGAAAAAGGGGATATCCTTTTTGAACTGGGGAACGGAAAGAAGACCACTTATTGGCGATCCTCAGCAAAACCCTTTCAGGTATTGCCCTTTGTAGAAGCCGGCGGCATGGAAACCTTCCGGATAACCGGCGAAGAACTGGCGCTGATGTGTGCTTCTCATGGTGGAGAACCGGAGCATGTGGAAAAAGTCAGAGGACTGTTGGAAAAAATTGGCTTTGGCGAAGAAGACCTGCGTTGCGGAGCCGCTTCACCCATGTACCAGCCAGCCGCCAAAAAAATACTTCAACAACAGCAATTCTGGACAGCTCTGCATAATTGTTGTTCCGGAAAGCATGCAGGGATGCTAGCGATGGCCGCCTTAAAAAACTATCCCACGGAAAAATACGAAGTTATCAGCCATCCGGTGCAACAGGAAGCTTTACAGGTAGCGGCGGATTTTACAGAAATGGAGGCAACCGAAATTGGGATAGGCGTGGATGGCTGCGGTGCTCCGATTTACTATTTATCCTTGGATAAAATGGCAAAAGCCTATGCCCGGCTTTCTCAACCCGAAGCCATCCATCCAGAGTCAAGAGCAAAAGCCATCACAACCATAGGGAAGGCGATGACAGACCATGCCTGGTATGTAGCCGGCACCGGAAGATTGGATACCGTGCTGATGGAAGTGAGTAAAGGCAGACTCCTGGCAAAGCTGGGAGCCGACGGGGTTTACGGCGTCAGTGTGATGGGGGAAGGCATAGGGATTTCTCTGAAGATTGAAAGCGGCGTGATCCGAGCAATTGAGCCGGTCATCGTGGAACTTTTACGCCGACTAAGCTTTATTAGTGACGCAGAAGCCCTTGAAATGGAACATCGGTTGGATTTTGCTATCTATAATCATCGAAAAGAGGTCATTGGTGTTCTGAAACCTGTGTTTTAAGGGATAAGATGGGATAAGAGGACAGGAACCAGAATCATCCTGGTGAAAAGGAGGCAACCTACATGGGATCGGAATCAAAAAAACTTATCTATTGCATCCTTTCACTTCTGATAGTGTTGAGCGGAAAATGGATAACACCTCCGGAAGGCTTACCGCAGGAAGGACTGATCATGCTACTGATTGCACTGGCCGCCGCCTTTTTATGGATGACAGAAGCCGTAGCCATCGGGGTAACCGGTCTGGTGATTATCCTCTTTCAGTCCCTTTTTGGGATTCTGCCGATAGGGGAAGCGCTAGCCTATATTGCCAGCCCTGTTAACGCGGTGGTGCTGGTAGGTTATTTACTGGCAGGCTCCTTGGTAAATTCTGGGATGGATCAACGGCTGAGTTTAACGATTATTTCAAAAATGGGTGAAAAGACCAGCCACCTAATGCTGGGAATGATGGCAGCGACAGCTTTTTTGTCCATGTGGATGTCTAACACCGCCACCGTAGCCATTATGGTGCCCATTGGCACCGGAATTCTAAAAATGGCTGGCGGCCAGCCCTTAAAAAGCAATTATGGAAAAGCTCTTTTTATTGGAGTGGCTTTTTCGGCCAATATCGGAGGGATGGGTACCCCTACGGGGACACCGGCAAATCCGATAGCCATCGCATTGCTTAGTCATTTAGCCGGCATTGAACTGTCCTTTCTGGACTGGACAGCCCGGGCATTGCCCATGGTGATCCTTCTGCTACCTATCTCCTGGATATTGCTGAGAAAAGTGTACCCACCGGAAATAGACAGGGTAGAAGGAGGGCTGGAAGCCGTAGAGTCCCAACTCGCCGAAATGGGAGCCGTCAGCAGGGAAGAAAAACGGGTGCTGTTTTTGTTTGGAACGGCCATTACCCTATGGCTCTCCGATTCGTTTCTTTCCTTTCTTCCGGAAGGTTGGCTTTATATTGTCGCTGTGTTTCTGACTATCTGGATAGTCATGCCAAAGATCGGGCACCTTCACTGGCAGGAAGCTCAACAACGGATCGGATGGGACGTTTTATTTCTGGTAGGAGGAGGACTCTCTATGGGTGCCGGACTGCAAACCACCGGAGCTATTCCATGGATTGCTGCTTTGTTGGAAAATAGTTTTGGAACCATGCCCCAGGCACTGGCGGTTCTTGCCATGTCAGCCATCACCGCTTTAGGCATCACCATTTTCTGCAGTCTTTCTGGTACAGCCACCACCTTTGTGCCCATTGCCATTGGACTCGCCCTTACCTTTGGCTGGGATCCTGTTCTATTTGCATTGACAGCCGGTATTTCCAGCTCCTTTGCCTATTTACTGCCTGCTAACGCCGCACCTAATGCCGTATCTTACGGAGCTGGTTATTTTCGCACTTTGGATATGGTCAAGGCCGGCGTTTTGATGATGCTGGTCAGTGTGGCGGTGATGGGCCTGGTCGGTGCTTTCTTATTGCCACATCTGTTTTCGTAGAACTTAGCTAGGACAGATCAATGGTTGATGTTCAGTGGATAAAAAATTTAGATGATTAAAAATTTCCTCAAGTGGTAAAATCCTTAGTAGGTGTGCTGACGCATCAAGACAACCATAGGAGGTGCTCATTTTGGAAAGCTTATTGTATAGTTTTTTAGCCGGATCTTCTACCGCCATCGGAGCCATTGTTTTACTGTTCTTTGGACCACCGGGGAAAAAAACCATGGCCTCTTTACTAGGTTTTGCCGGTGGTATTATGCTGGCCCTGTCCGTTTTTGAATTAATGCCGGAAGCCCTGGAGCTGGGAAGCATGGCGGCTGTCCTTGGAGGATTTCTTCTTGGCTGCGGAATGATGTTTGGGGTAGATCGGGTACTGCCTCATGCTCATATGTCAGAAAGTGAAAATTTGGAGATTGAAAATCCGGAAAATTTTCCTGAAAACAAGAACGCTTCCGTTCTTCGGACCGGCTATTTGATTTTTTTTGGCATTGCGTTACATAATGTTCCAGAAGGCCTTGCCATTGGTGCCGGCCTGGAAGCTAGTCCGGAATTAGGGCTTTTTATTGCCATTGCCATTGGTTTGCACAATATCCCGGAAGGCTTAGCCGTAGCCGGACCTTTACGGGCAGGCGGGATGGCCGGAGGAAAAGTAGTGCTGTTTACCCTAAGTGCTGGTTTGATGACGGTTGTAGGAACGTCCATTGGATTACTCTTGTTTAATATCTCTCCCCTGCTTATTGCTGGCTCCTTAGCCTTTGCCGCTGGTGCCATGGTGTATATTGTTAACGATGAACTGATTCCTCAGGCAAATGGCATGCACAGCCACCTAGCCAATGCCGGCCTGATTGTAGGGATGTTGCTTGGATTTGTTATTTTTTAAGGCGAAAAGTGCCCCTACCCAAAATGGGTAGGGGACATTTTTGAAAAACCACCCCTTTTGTGTGTGTGATCCTTTCGTCGAAACAGATATAATGACGCTGAACACACTGGAAAAATAATATGGGAAACAGGAAGTGGGTGGTGGCGGTGGAACAAGTAATGGTAGGGTCTTTATTGATCTTAATTGTCTTGGTGGCGGCTTGGCTGCTAGTGGTATACAATCGGATGATGAATTTAATGAGTGTGATGATGGAACAGCGCCGATCCATTGAAAAACACTGCCGAATCCGTCGGGAATATAGAGAGGAAAGTGAAAATAAAGTGGAGGGAGACGTAAAAGGAGAAGTGGAAGTGGAACTAGAAGATCCTAAGGGGAAAACGATTGCGAAGGGTGATGGGCATTTGGAGATGAAGCAAATGGAAAAAAAGCTGAAAGAGCTGGATAGTCGTATTGCCAACCTTCAGAGAAGACGGGAAAAAACCGTCGCAGAATTTCAGCATTTTTGTCGGTCCTCCTGGGTAAAACCGGCACTGCTGATTATGGGCGTAAAAAATCCGGAAAAAAGCCTTCAGGAAACGGAAGTGATTGCTTCTGAAAAAAAATAATGGAGACAAATGATAAAAAACAATGGAAAAAATAGGCCATTTGTCATATGATAGAGAGAAAGCATTGGAAAGCATTCAATGGTTCCTTGGGAGGGACGTCCCATGTCGCAACAACAAAAGTACTCCATTGTCAGCATCTCTCTTTTCGCTGGGTGGTTGTTAAGTTTTCTTTTTGAGGGCGAAGTTCTTTATCAGCTAATGAATGCCACGGCTACGGAAGCAGAATGGATAGGATTACTGGCCATTGGCTTTCATTTTGTCGGGCTTTTTAGTTGTGGTTATTTTATTAAAAGATCTAGTGCTGCCAAAATGGTGATGATGGCTGGTATTGCCGTCTGTTTTGCCGGAAGTCTGATTTTTTTACTACCGTATTCCTCTCTTTGGTATCTATCAATGATTGCCATGTCTTATTATGCCGGGCTGGTGATTGCTTCCTGGGGATATTTTTTCAAATGGTCCACTCCTCGAGACCAGCGGTTACAGACAGCGGCAGATGTTTTGATTCTTTCCAATCTGTTGATGATGGTGGTCAATGTGATTACCAACCACCTTTCCATGTATGGGGGCTATGCCTTGTCCTCCCTATTGCTATTGCTGGCAATTCCTTTTATCTATCGACTGGATACGGAAATGGAAATGGATCGGTCAGAACCAGAGATGCTGGACAATCCGGGCATCAAAGAAACCATGGCCAAGCCCTTTATATACTTATGCGTGTTTATTGTAATTATTACCATCAATTCTGGCATTATGTATCAGGTAGTTCGCCCTACCTTTGCTCATTTAAGATTGCTGACAGCCTATTATTGGGTAGTTCCTTACCTGCTGGCCCTATTTATTCTTCGTAGCCTGCCAAAAGGCTTTAACCGAGCCCTGGCCCTTTATGTGGCCCTGGCCATGATGGGAATCAGTTATTTATTGTTAATGGCATTGGAACCAACGGTAAAAACCTATCTTCTGGTGAATACCTTTATGCTAGGTGCTTTTGGTGTTTTTGACCTTTTCTGGTGGAGTTTAATCGGAGATTTTCTGGATAGCAGCCGGGATGCTGCGAAAATCATGGGCATTGGCCTGTCGATGAATGTGCTGGGTATTTTGCTGGGTGGCATCGCAGGAAGCGTAATCACCGCCAATACGAATCAGTTGGACGAGTCTATTCTGGTAGCCTTAGGAGTCATCTTTATTGTCATGGTGTTAATGCCTGTTCTGAACAATCAATTAAATTGTTTTTTTGCAAACCATGATTTTGTGATGAACCTGGCTGGAGAAATCCAGTCAGAGGAATCTGTAGACCCACTGCAACCCTTCAAGAAAGCCTATCAGCTAACGGATCGGGAAGGCGAAATCATCGATTTACTGGTTCAGGGTTATACCTACAAAGGCATTTCTGAAAAGTTGGTGGTAAGTGAAAACACCATTAAATTTCATTCCCGGAATATTTATCAAAAGCTGCAAATCAATAATAAGATGGAACTGATCAAACTGATTAATCAAGAGCTAAAAGGATAGATCTGGCCTTAACCAGAGAACCCCAGAAGAGAACGGACAATCAAAACAAACATGACACAAAACAAGAGAATGGCATAAATCAATGCATCCCCAAAAATGATGGGCGCTTCATATTTTTGGACACAATAGGTGGCGAAACGGTCACAGGCTGTGATCATAGGACGGTAAAGAAATTTCTCCGCGCTGGCCCATGGGGGCAGATTCTTTTGAAATAAATGAAATCGTACTCCTGCAAACAAGAGTAATAGACCGGTTGAATAGGCCAGTAAAGAGCTGCTTAAGTTCTTCCACTGCCAGAAATTCATACCGGTTATTTTTATGTCTGTCATGGATGGGTCAAAGGCTAAATGCTGAGAAGCCGGTATTAGCACCCAGGTCATTAGCTGGTGAGGAAAAAGGCCAATCAAGAGAATGAATAAGCTGAGTATCCCCATGGAAAAATTCATCCATTGAGGATAAGCAGGTTTCTCTTTTAAAGAAACAGAAAAAGATTTCAGAAATACATGATAGAGAAACTTGGCCGCATAAGCTACGGTGCCCGCACTGGCGGCCTTGAAAAGTAAGCCGGCATAAGTCAGGGAAGCATGACCCGTTTCAGATGCTTCTGTCAGCCCCTGATACAAGACGGTTTTGCTGGCATACCCATTAAAACCGGGCATTCCCGTCATACCCATAAAAGCTATCAGTCCAAAAAAGAAAGTCAGTGGCATTTTTCGGTAAAGATTTCCCATTTTGTACATATTCGTTTCTTTGGTAGAAAAATAGACCGTAGCCGCTACTAAGATCCATAAAACCTTGTATAAAGAATGGTTTAACAAATGAAAGAAACTGCCGGCAAAGCCCCATATACCTTCATTGCCCAGATAAAAACCCAGCCCCAAACCAGTGACGATATAACCAATCTGGCTGATACTGCTATAAGCCAATAGACGTTTTACATGGCTCTGCATCAGAGCGGCTAAGGCACCAAAGGACATGGAGAGGAGCCCTAACCAAAGCAGAACAAAACCAACCCTTTGAAAAAACAAAGAAGGAAGCAGGGTTGAGACAGAAAAAAGATGGATCATTCCATAAATACCTACCTTGATCAATAGACCGGAAGACAGGGCAATAACGGCAAAAGGTGCCCCCGGATAAACCCGGGGCATCCAAAAATGAAAAGGCATTAAAGCCGCTTTTACACTAAAACCAGTCAATAGAAAGAAGGCAATGAGATAATTGATCCACCTCATTTCCCGGACAGCTTCACCTACAGCATCCCATTGAAGCTGACCGGTATATGCAACCAAAAGCAACAGTCCGGCAAGGACCAGCAAACCGCCGATAATACCCATGTAAATATAGACCGCACCAGCTTCTAACGATTCTTCTCCCCGGTGATAAACCATGAGAGCATAAGAAGCAAAGGTCATGATTTCAAAAAACAGGAAAAAGGTGAGTAAATCACCTGCCAGCAAAGTGCCGATGGTAGAGAGGTAAACCATGGTATAGAATAAATAATGAATGTCTTCACGACTAAAGGAACCGATCAACAACCATAAGACTCCGGTTAAGATTAAAAGCGGAAAGTTGACCGGATCAACCTGAAAAAACATTCCTTCCCCAAAAACACCCGGGATTTGATAATGAATAGGCTCGGATACCACTTCTGAATAAGTGGAAAGAAACATAAAGGTTAAGGTGAAAACATAGGCCTTGGCAGCACGACGTCGCACCTGACCTCGGGGACGATGCTTTAAAAGGAAAGGAAGGATCAATTCAAAAAAAAGAAAAAGCAAGGTAATGCCGGGAATACCAAACTGAATCATTAAACGTGGTAAGTTCAAAGCAGAGCTCCTTTCATCTTTAGAGTGTCCTGAAGCTTTCGGTATTCTATAAAAAGAGATTTTCCAAAGGGATGAACGGACTAAATAGAGAAGCCTTACTTTTTTTATACCACAAAAACAAGGAAAAACATCAAGGGTTTTCGGCAAGGGTTGCAAGAAGTTATGGAAAGAACATCGTTGCTAATAAGCTATTCTTTAGTAACGATTCAAGAAAAATTAATCGTCGAAGTGATGCAACCAATTTTGTAATAAAGCATCAGAACAGATAACCAATTAGTATGATTCAAGATATTAAGGAACGGATACTTACCACGACCCACCCGATTCAATCGTACCATCAAAATAATAAGGAACATCACCTAAGGTCAACACATATTCCCTGGCGATCTGGAAAGGCATCCTTCGGAGGCCAAAATCCTTATCGCTTAAAAAGTTTTCATTGTCATGCCCTTTCGTCAGCACCGTTATATCTTCAGGTAACTGGTACGTCCATATGGTCACTTCGACGTTATCCCTTTCCTTTGCTAAATATCCACGATTAGCGCGTAGTCCCGTATGTTTCACCAATCCCTTTTGTTCTTTTCCGTCAATAATCGTTGGGGTATAGAGGTTATGATTATTAATCTGAGAGGAGAAGGCTCTAGCATAACAACCGTGACGATCTGCGTATCCAAATTCATGGTTA